>JAFJTK010000165.1 GCA_017880265.1 Candidatus Pelagibacter sp.
CCATAGTTTGCAAGCTCAATCATTTTTTTTTTGTTAGGGCTAGAATTTTTTAATATTTCATCAAAAATTTTAAGACAATTGATTAAAGTATCATTAGATTTAAATACAATTTCTTTGTCATCCTGAAGGTCTTTAAAGTAAGATAGTGGTAGACCTTTCAGAATTGTAAGCATTGAAAATAAATTTCCATAACTACTTCCAGTTTTTCCTCTCAAATATTCTAATAAATCAGGGTTTTTCTTTTGAGGCATTATTGACGACCCAGTTACAATTTTGTCTGAGAGGTTGATTAAATTGAAACCATCTGAACTCCAGATAATAAGTTCTTCTGCAATTCTTGATATATGCATTGAACAAACAGAGACACTATATAAAAAATCTAAAACAAAATCTCTATCAGAGACAGTATCAATTGAATTGTTTGTTGGTTTTTTAAATCCAAGTTTTTTACTAGTATAATTTCTATCTATATTAAAAGAAGTTCCAGTGAGCGCAGCTACTCCCAAGGGATTTTCATCTAAGCTTTCCAAATTGTTTGTGAATCTCTTTTTGTCTCTATTAAACATTTCAACATAAGCCATTAAATAATGAGCAAATGAAATAGCTTGAGCATTTTTGAGGTGCGTAAAACCAGGCATAATAGTATCAATATTTCTTTCTGCTAATTTTAATGTACTTTTAATTACTTTATCTAAATTAAGATTTATTTCTTTAGTTGAAGATTTTATCCAAATTTTAAAGTCTGTTATTACCTGATCATTTCTAGATCTTGCTGTATGAACATAACCTGCTTCTTCACCAATTATTTGAAAAAGTCTTTTTTCTATGTTCATATGAATATCTTCATATTTTTTATTGAACTCAAATTTTTTATTTGAAATTTCTTTCTCTATCTTTGTAAGACCATAAATAATTTTATTTTTAATTTTAAAAGATATTATTTTTTGTTTGAACAACATCTCTACATGAGCAATAGAACCTTGAATATCTTCTTTGTAAAGTCGTTTATCTATATCAATTGAATTTCCCACTTTTTGAAATAAAGATGATGCCTTTTTCTTTATACGAGTATTCCAGATTGCTTGGTTGTTTTTATTTTTTGCCATGATATTTAATTATAACTATTTAACATGAGATTTTTAATATTATTTATTTTTTTGACAACCAATGTCTTTGCTAATGATGTATCTGAAATAAAAAATATTGTCATTCATAAAGACCTAAAAGTCTATGATAACGTAATCTTTTTAGATAAAAATGATAAAAAAATTAATATCAAAGAATTTAATGGAAATTTACTTCTATTAAATTTTTGGGCAACCTGGTGTGCGCCATGTAAAGAGGAGATGCCATCATTAGATAGACTTCAGGTAAATCAAAATTTGAGTAATTTAAAAATTTTTGCAATCAATATATCTCAAGAAAGTAAAAAAAAAGTTGATATTTTTTTTGAAGATTTGAATATTAAAAACTTTGACCCATATTTTGATGCACCGACAACTCTAGCAAAAACATTTTCTCTGCGTGGAGTTCCAACTTCAATTCTTATTGATAAAGATGGAAAAGAGTTTGCAAGAATTATGGGCTCAATAGACTTTAATGATCAAATATTTATAAATTGGTTAAAAACTTATAATTAGTTTTTAAAAAAATAAGCAAATCCTATTAAAACTAGTATTGCTACAAATTGTAGAAGTACTCTTAGTTGCATTAGTTTATTGGAATATTTTTTGCTGGTTTCTCCTCCTTTAAAAAGAGTCCCAATCCCTAAAATTAAAACAATTCCTACTGCCAACAAAAGAACTATAGAAAGGATTTTAACAAATATTCCTGAAATCATGTAAATACTGTAGATTGTTTTAGAAAAATAAAAACCATAATTAATTAACTATGACATTTTGCCTAGATTCAATAATAATTAAACCTGAAGAAGGAAAAGAAATAAAGCATGCTATTATTTTGCTCCATGGATATGGTGGTGATGGGAAAGATATAAGCATGTTAACCTTAAACTGGAAAAGGCATATGCCAAATACAGTTTTTATTTGTCCTAATGGACATGAGACTTGCCCTATAAATCCATCAGGATTTCAATGGTTTGATCTTACCAAAGATGATACTGATTATATACTTGATCAATCAATTAAGGCTGAGGAAAAAATTAAATTATTTATTAATGAGATCAAGCAAGAATTTAACCTAAAAAATAATCAGATATGTTTATCAGGTTTTAGCCAAGGTTGTATGATGTCATTAAATGTTGGATTAACATCTGAAGAAAAATTTTCATGTATTGTGGGATTTTCTGGAAAAATAATTAATCAAGATAATTTAAAAATAAGAATTAAAAATTCTACTGATACTCTATTGATTCATGGTGACGCAGATCAAGTTGTACCCTCAACACATCTTTTAGAAGCAAAAGATTTTTTAATTAGAAACAATGTTGATGTTGAAACACTTTTGATAAAAAATTGTGATCATCATATTCCTATGGAAGCTTCAAGTACAGCTCTTAATTATATTTTAAAAAAAAATTAACATTCCTTATTATTGATAAAATTGTTTAAGTAAGTTAAAAATACTTAATGAATAATTTTATTGAACAAAATGTTTCATTAGAAAAGTGTCCAGCGTTAGTCCTTAATGCCGATTATAGACCATTAAGCTATTATCCTTTATCTTTATGGTCATGGCAGGATACAGTAAAATCAGTTTTTTTAGATAGGGTGATAATTGTAAGCAATTATGACAGAGTTATAAGAAGTCCCTCGTTTGATATGCAATTACCAAGTGTTATTGCATTGAAAGATTATATAATTCCACAAACAAGGCCTAGCTTTACAAGATTTAATGTTTTTTTGAGAGACAAGTTTTCTTGCCAATATTGTGGAAGTGGTGAGGAACTAACTTTTGATCATTTGTTGCCTAGATCAAAAGGTGGCGAAACTAATTGGGATAATGTTGTAACAGCATGTTCTGCTTGCAATGTAAAAAAAGGTGGTAAATTATTAAAAAACTCAGATATGAAGCTTAATCAATATCCTTACCGTCCCTCAACTGAAGATCTGCATAAAAATGGTAAAAATTTTCCACCTAATTATTTACATAAAAGCTGGATGGATTATTTATACTGGGATGTTGAGTTAGAAGCCTAGATTTTTTCAGAAATATTTATTGCAATTTTTGAGCCTGTCTTAATAATTTTGTCTAATAAAAAGTAAGGACCTTTTTTTGTGGCACCTTCATCGTAAGCTATATCTTTATGATTTATCTCATCTTGTCTAAATTTTGTAATCTTCTTTTTTAAGTCTTTTTCGTTAATATCAAGTTGATTAATTTGATTTAAATAATGTTTATCTATAACCTCTTCGACAGAAGCAGTGCACAGCATAGCAGCTTTTTTTCCCAATAATGTAGAGCCGAAGCCTAAGCCAACACCTAATAAATCCCATAATGGTAAAAATTTTGTTGGTTGAATATTTCTTTTTTTAATTTCATTTTCAAAAAATTCACAATGTTCCTTTTCATGCTCTTTCATATCTTCAATAGTTTTTTTAAGATTTTCATCTTTTACAAAAGTATTTAAAGCTAGTAGTTGTCCTTCATAAATCTTGATAGCTCCTCGCTCTCCAGCGTGGTCAACTCTTATAAATTCTTCAATTTTTTTTTTATTAATTTTTGTCATAATTAAAATAAATTTTTCCAGCACTAAATGTAATTAGTATAGATATTAAAATATTATAGCTTGTAAGTGATAATCCAAACATTTTAAATGTTACATCTTTGCAGCTAACACTTTTTTCTTGTAATTGCTTTAAAATTTCTTCTTTTGACAATAAATTCGATCCACTTTTTAGGTCACAAACTAACGACTCTTGAATCAAACCTTGTTCAATACCCAAGTGATATAGCGATAATACAGTACCAAATAAAAATATAATTGTTAGAAAAAGTATAAAAAATTTTTCAAATTCAATAAATTTATAATTTAGTAAAATTACTATTATCGCTAAAAAATATGGAATTCTCTCTAATATACAAAGATTACAAGGTTGGTGACCAAGAATATATTCTATAAAGAATGCGGATATTAAAGCAATAATACTGATTAAAAGAATAAGCTTTATTAATAAATTTTTACTGTTTTTAACCATTAAATTTTAAAACTAAATATACAAATACGAATATTATAACTATAAAAATTCCTATAGCAGTAAACCATTTTGATCCATGTTTGTTCATATATTCAGTAAATAATTCTCCAAATTTATAAGATAAAAATGCAACAATAAAAAATCGAAGGCTTCTTGAAATTAAACTAACAATTATAAAAACTGGCAGATTGAAAGCAATTAAGCCACTTGCTATAGTGAAAGCTTTATAGGGTAAAGGTGTGAAGCCTGCTAAAAAAAGTATACTTAACCAAGCAATAAAGCCATTTCCTTCTGACATACTTAGTTTTAAATTTTTAACCTTATCTTCATAATTATAAAATTCGATAACATACATTGCAAAATCAGAAAACATGTAGCCAATTAAATATCCTAAAATACCTCCTAAAACTGAAAATATAGATGCTATTAAAAATATTTTAATAAACTCTTTTTTTTTAGCAATTACCATTGGAATGATCATTGCATCTGGTGGTATTGGAAAAAATGAACTTTCAATAAATGATACAAGACCTAAATAGAATTTTGAACTTTTATGTGCAGCTAAATTTAAACATTTCTTGTAAAGTGTTTGAAACATTTTTTGGTTTTAATATAAATTTAGTTCTTATACTATTTAAATATAATTAATTGAATATTATGGGCGAATGGCGGAACTGGTAGACGCGCACGACTCAAAATCGTGTTTCGCAAGAAGTGAGAGTTCGATTCTCTCTTCGCCCACCATAAAAATATGAATTTAGATAAATTAAACAACCTAATAGAATTGTTTTCTCATCAAGCAGAAAAGCAAAATAAAGAAAGCATTTTTTTACAATGGCTAAATCCAAATAATAAAAAATCTTATACATGGGGTGAAACACAAAAAAATATTTTAAAATTATCAAAAATTATTAGAGAAAATATAAAAGAAGGTGACAGATGTCTTTTAGTTTCAGAAAACAGACCGGAATGGTTCGTTTCAGATATGGCAATAATGTTATCAGGTGGAATTACTGTTCCTGCTTACACCACATATACAGAGGATGATTATAAATATTTAATTGAAGATTGTGAACCTAGCTTACTTATAGTCTCAAACAACGAGCTGCTAAAAAAAATAAATAATACAATTAATGAAAAAAGATTTATTAAAAAAGTTATAACATTAGATGAAGTTAATAACGTAATTCATGATTTAGATATAATTAATAAAGATAAATATCTTGATTATAATCTCATATTAAAAAATGATTTATTAGATGAAGATAAAATTCAAAATGAAAAATTAAAAAGAACTTCTCCTGCTTGTATAATTTATACTTCTGGAACCGGAGGAAATCCTAAAGGAGTAATCTTAAGTCATGGTGGAATTTTAAATAATCTTGTAGGAGCATGTGAAATTATGAGACCATTGTTTAACTCTAGACCTGTATTTTTGACCTGGCTTCCTCTATCCCATTCCTATGAACATTGTGTGCAGTTTGCCCAGATAGCTGTAGGGGCAAAGGTATTTTATGCAGAAAAAATAGAAAAACTTTTAGAAAATATATCTGAAGCAAAACCAACAATTATGACAGCTGTTCCAAGGTTTTATCAAAATCTTTACAACAAAATAAATATTAATTTAAAAAAACAAACTGGTTTTAAAGCAAAACTAATAGAAGAAACACTGCGGCTGGGTAAGAAAAAATTATTAAATCAAAAAATGACTTTTTCTGAAAAATTACTCAATTTGATAGTTGAAACATTAGTTCGAAAAAAAATAAAAAAACAGTTTGGAGGAAATTTAAAAGCTTTTGTTTCTGGTGGAGGTGCGCTGGATCAAGACATAGGGGAATTTTTGAATTCAGTTGGGCTACCTACTTTACAAGGATATGGTTTAACTGAAACATCTCCAGTTGTAAGCTGTAACCCCATACATAAGATAAAAGTAGAAACTGTTGGTCCACCTTTTAAAGGAAACCAGGTTAAAATAGCTGAAGATGGTGAAATTTTGGTTAAAGGTGAAAATGTAATGTTGGGATATTGGAACAAAAAAGAAGAGACTGAAAAAGTAATTATTAATGGGTGGCTTCACACAGGAGACATTGGAGAAATAGATCCAGAGGATGGTTATTTAAAAATTACTGATAGAAAAAAAGATATCATCGTTAGTGCTGGTGGCGATAATATTTCACCAGCCAAAATTGAAAATATGATTACAAATGAACCTGAAATTGATCAATGTATGGTTTATGGTGATAAAAAAAATTATTTGGTTGCTTTAGTAGTTCCTAGTAAAGATTTTTTACACGAAAAAGAAAAAATTAATAATGTAATTGAAAAAATAAATAAAAAGTTAACTTTATTAGAAAAGATAAAAAAAATTCAATTAATAGATGAAAATTTTTCTATAGAAAATGGTTTAATGACTCCAACAATGAAAGTTAAAAGAAAAAAAGTTACAGAAAAATATAAAAACCAATTAGAAGAACTTTATTAAGTTGTGTTTAAAAGTTTGATTATTATCCGCATAAACATTAACTAAATTAATAAAAAAAAATTTAATAAAAAATAAAATTAAAAAAAAATTTTTACAAATTTACTTTTTAATTAAAGAATTGACATAACTTGCATAAAAAAATAAAAATATATTAATAGCGAATCAATTTGATTCGTTTAACTTAACTAGGGAGCTAAAGATGCCTAAGAAAAGAAAAAAAGCTGCTAAAAAAACTAAGAAAAAAGCAGCAAAGAAAACTAAGAAAAAAGCTAAAAAGGCTAAAAAAGCTAAAAAAAGAAAAAGATAGTAACTTACTAATCTTTACTAAAAACGCTTCTCATTACAAATTGTATGAGAGGCGTTTTTTTTATTCGTCTAAATTTTCGTCTGGATCAGCAATAGGTTCTTCAACAGGTAATTCTGTAGCAGCTGATTTTGGTGTAGAAGCTATTGGTTGAGCTTGACCACCTAAGTTTCTTTTTAAAGCTTTATCAAGTTTCTTTTGAGTATCTTCTAAAGATACATTTAAAACAATTTGAAACTCAGATAAAATTCTTTCATAAGCTTTTTCAAATAACTGTCTTTCACTATACGATTGATCAACCATAAGATCATCACCTTTGTTTAAATCTCTTACTACTTCTGCTAATTCGTAAATCTTACCAGAAGAGATTTTAGCTTCATATTCTTGTGCTCTTCTACTCCACATAGATCTTTTTATTTTTGGTTTACTTTTTAGAATAGAAATACATTTATTCACTTGATTGATTGTTGCCAAAGGTCTCAAATGTGATTGTTTGTTTACTGGAACCATCCCATTTGCTTTATCTTTTTCAAATTTAATAACGTATGTTTCTACGTCTATTCCACCTATATTTATTTTTTTAAATTCAGTAATTTGACCTACGCCATGTTTTGGGTAAACCACATGGTCTTTTATTTTATATTCTCTTTTTTCGGTTTCTTGTTTTTTAACTTTCTTAATTTCAGGTTTTACTTCATTGCTCTTTGAAATTCTAAGATTATCAACTTTTGCTTCTTCTTTTACCTCAGCAACTTTTGTTACTTTTTTTACTTTAACTGGTTTTAGTGAAATTTTTTTTGATACTTTTTTCGTCTTTTTAGCAACAACCTTTTTAACTTTTTTTGGTTTAACTTTAGCTGCTTTTTTTGCTTTAACTACTTTTGTGGAAGTAACTTTTTTTTTCACTTTTTTTTCAGGTTTAGATTTAAAGATTTTCTTTAAAATATTTTTCGTACTTATTTTGCTCATTCTTAAATTTTTCATGATCCGTTGGAGGATCTTTTTTTTCACTTATATTAGGCCAGATCTCAGAGTATTTTTTGTTGATTTCTAACCATTGTTCACTTCCAGGTTCAGTATCAGCTTTAATGGCATCCACTGGACATTCAGGCTCACAAACGCCACAATCTATACACTCATCCGGTTTAATTACAAGCATATTTTTACCTTCATAAAAACAATCTACTGGACAAACATCAACACAGTCAGTCAATTTACATTTAATACATTTATCGTTAACAATATAAGTCATTATAATTTTTCTTTTTTAATTCTATCTTTAATATCGCCCATCGTTGAGCTGTCAATGTAAAGTAAACCCGCCAAACGTCTCATCAAATTTGTTTCATAAATATCAGCTTCATTATTTGAGTAAATAATAGACCATAAGGATTCAATAATTTTAATTTTATCGGTTTCAGGTAAATTTTTTACTTCTTTTGTAAAGTCTAAAATTTGATTTGAATTTTCTTCAATAGATTTAGCATCTATAATTATTTGAGTTATAGTTTCTTTTTTAGCACCCAACTCTAAGAGAGTTTTTTTTATAATTTCTTCTTCCTTTTCAGTATAATTTTCATCAATTTTAGCAGCATAAATTAAAAGTGCGCAAGTTTTTACTAAAAAGTTTTTATCAGTTTCAGTAGAATCTTTTTTAAAAAACATTAAATTCAACCAAGGTTTAAATTTTTTAAAATTTTAAATGGATTTTCATTTGAAACTTTTTTTATTGGATCCTTTTTAAATTTTTTAATGGGATTATATTTAAAATAAGTTTCATCATCTTTATCAAATATTTTATAATTCATTTTTTGTAAAAGCTTTTTAAAATTATCTTTACTACAGCCTAATAAATTTAGCATTTCAGGAATAATTTTAATTTCTTTATTTTCTTTTGAGTTTGGCGAATTTATAATAAGCATAAATAATCTCTCCAGGATATCAATTCTTACAAATAAAGAATCAAATTTTTCAAAGCCACACAAAAGCATAAAATTTTTATTTTTATGTTCTTTATCATCCAAAAAATTCAAACCAAATGTAGGGGGCTGAACGTTATAATATTTTTGATGAAAATTTTTCCACAATAACGTTCTTAACGATACGGCTTCAGGTTTGATTAATTGATATAAAAACACATGATATCTTCCAAACTTTACACCTAAGTCTCTTAAAATTTTTCTCTCATTTTGACCAAGAGATTTTAGATATTCAGACACCTGTTCTCTTTTTAACACACCATTATTTTCATAAAGTTGATATGCCAAAGCTTTGATTGATGAGTTTTTATCCTTAAGATTTTTTAGATCAACTAAACTTTTCAGAACTAAGTTAATTTTATCTTGTATCCATTTACCAATATATTCACCAAGTTTCTGTTTTTGAATAGGTTCTATAATATCATCAACTATTAGATCAAAATGTGGATTTAAATAATCATTACCTGGAGACAATTTAGCAATAGGAAAATCATTCCAATAAATTTTAAAATCATTATTTAATTCAATTAAACCTGTATCAACAATATTTTGAATTCTTTTTTCTAACTCAGGCCCAATGGTTTGTCTCGCAGCTTTTTTTAATGACTTGATGTCAGTTTCCAAGGCTCCTTTTTTTAAATCTAGTGCTAATTTAAGTCCATTTATTTTGCCAATAAATTGTTCATCTATTAGCACGTCGTTATTTTCAAGTATTTTTGTTTTGAATTCCATGTCTTGTTTGAGGCCTCTTGCTAGAACACTTGCTCTTTTGTCAATAAATGTTTTTGTAAGTTCTTCATGAAGTCTGTCTGAAAGTCTATCTTCTAGATGTTTTGTTTTCTCGATCCAATAGTCTTGATTTTCTGTCCAATTATTTTTATTTGAAACATAAGACCAAGTTCTAACATTTGCAATTCTATTTGATAAAGAATCTACATTTCCCTCTAATTTATCAAGCTTTATTAGCTGTAATCTCATAAATTCATCCGTAATTTGCTGTTTTCCACTACTTAAATATCTAAATACGTTGCCAATTACCTCATAGTGATTGCCATATGTCTTTTTTACAAAATCTGGTATCTGGCAACATTCCCATAAAAGACTAAGCAATTTTTTATCAAAATCTAAATTTATAAGACTTTTATCTTTTAAAAAATATTTAAGAGCTTTTTCATCTTCACATTCATGAATTTTACGTAACCAGCCCATCTGGGGCTTTTCCTCTAAAGACTTAATTAAACTAAAAGGATTATTAAAATTCAAATTTGAGTTTCTCCAAAATAAAGTTCTAATTTCTTCAAATTTGTGTCCCTCTATTAATTCCACATCTTCAGCTGTAATTTCTTTACAATCACCAGTAATTCCAAAACTTCCATCATTTAAATACCGTCCAGCTCTACCAGCGATTTGTCCTATTTCAGATAAATTTAATTTTCTTAATTTTTTTCCATCGAATTTTTTAAGGTTAGAAAAAAAAACATAATCTAAGTCCATATTAATGCCCATTCCTATAGCATCAGTTGCTACTAAAAAATCTACATCACCCGACTGATAAAGTTCTACCTGAGAGTTTCTGGTCTTTGGACTTAATGAACCCATTACAATTGCTGCTCCACCTTTTTGTCTTCTAATTAATTCAGCTATTGCGTAAACTTCTTCTGCTGAAAAAGCTATTATTGCTGTTTTTCTATTAATTCTTGAAATTTTTTTATGACCTGCGTATGATAATTTAGATAATCTTTCTCTATTTATAAACTCAATATCACCGTCTAATTTTGAAATTATATTTTTAATAGTATTTGAGCCCATCAGCATAGTAAGTTTTTCACCTCTCATGTTTAAAAGTCTATCTGTAAAAATATGACCTCTTTCATGATCTGCACACATCTGAATTTCATCAACACCAACAAAATCTAAATGTTTATCAATTGGCATAGATTCAACTGTGCACAAAAAATACTTAGCATTGGTTGGAATAATTTTTTCTTCACCTGTTATTAAGGCAACTTTATCTACACTAATTTTTTTTATTACTTTGTCGTAAACTTCTCTGGCTAATAACCTTAGAGGAAAGCCAATCATACCTGACTCAAATGAAAGCATTGTCTCTATAGCAAGGTGGGTTTTGCCTGTATTAGTAGGTCCGAGAACAGCAGTAATTTTGTGTTTAGTCATTTCTACCTTTGGTGTACTTTTTTTTTAACCTACCAGATATTGTTGGTGTTAAAGAACAAAAATAGACTAAAACATGACCGAATCGGAGGGTAAAAAGTTCTCATTTTGCTATTAACTTATCTTAGATTACCATAATTAAGATTAATTCTATAATAGTTATTTAAAAATTAAAAATGTTAAAAAATTTAGTTAAAGATTTAAAACCATCATCGACTTTGCTGATAAATGAAACCTCTCGAAAATTAGAGGAGCAAGGAAAAAAAATATTCAAATTTGGTTTTGGTCAATCTCCATTTAAAGTCCCTGAAGATGTAGTTAGAGAGCTTAAAAATAATGCGCACCAAAATAAATATTTGCCAATGCAAGGTCTTTCCGAATTAAGAAATGCTGTTGCAAAATACACATCTAAAAAAAAAAATTATGATTATAAATCTGAAAATGTAATTATTGGACCTGGTTCAAAAGAGCTAATGTTTTTATTGCATATTATATTTGATGGAGAAATAATATTACCAGCTCCTAGTTGGGTTTCTTATGCTCCACAGGCAATATTGGGAAGAAATAAAGCACAAATATTACAAACGAAACGGGAGAATAATTGGTTTCCAACTGCTTCAGAAATTGAAGAAATTGTTTTAAAAGATAAAAATAAAAATTATCTGTTATTCTTAAATTCACCAAATAATCCATCTGGTCAAATTTGTGAAAATTTAGAAGAAATAGCCAGTATTGCTGAAAAATATAATCTAATTATTTTGTCTGATGAAATATATTCCGAGCTAAGTTTTATGAATAATTATCAATCTATCTCTAATTTTTGTCCTAAAAAAACAATTATTAGCACAGGATTAAGTAAATGGTGTGGAGCTGGAGGATGGAGATTAGGTTATTTTTTAGTGCCAGATTCATTAACTGAAATTAAAAATATGATTAATGTACTGGCAAGCGAAACATTTTCGGCTGTCAGTGCGCCCATTCAATATGCAGCAATTAAAGCGTATGAACAAGATCATTCAAATTATATTAATAAATCTAAAAATATTTTAGGGGCAATTGGTAATTATGTTTATGAAAATTTAAGATCAAATAAAGTTCTAATTAATAAACCTCAAGGAGGCTTTTATTTAATGCCGGAGTTTTTAAATAAAAAATTTAATTCATCATCAGAAATGTGTGACAGTATATTAAATGATACAGGTGTTGCTTTGTTACCAGGATCTGATTTTGGCTTTGAACAAACAAAAATGTTAGCAAGATTAAGTTTCACTGATTTTGATGGCCAAGAATTTATGAATAAAATTGAAGACAATCAAAAAATTGATAATGATGAAATTAATAAATTTGCACCTAAAATTGTTGAGGGTGTTGATAAGTTAAAAAAATGGTCAGAATCAATATAAAATCTAGCTATACATACCCAATCAATTTTTGTTAAAATTGTTATATAAAAATAACGATATAGAGGGAGAAAAAATGAAAAAAATAATTACATCTCTATCAAGTGCTTTACTGATATTAGCTGCATCTTTGTCATTAACTGGTGTTGCAAAATCAGCAGAGTTTTTCACGATAGGAACTGGTGGACCTACTGGAGTTTATTTCCAAACAGGTAACGCTATTTGTAAAATGTTACACAAGTCAGCAATAAGTGCTGAACATGGAAGAAAAGGTACAGCTAAAGCTTACAGATGTACTGCACCATCAACTGGTGGTTCAAATTATAATATTGGTCAAATTGCTGCTGGAGAATTTCAATTTGGTGTTGCGCAATCAGATTGGCAATATCATGCTGTAAATGGTTCGAGCAAGTGGGAAGGAAAACAATATAGTGATTTGAGAGCTGTATTTTCAGTTCACAATGAGCCTTTCCAAATTTGGGCGAGAAAAAAAGCAAGAATTAAAGATTTTGCTGATTTAGAAGGAAAAGTAGTTAACATTGGTAATCCTGGTTCAGGTCAAAGAGGAACTATGGAAGAGCTGATGAAAGCGATGGGAGTTGATAATAGTTTCTTTAAATCAACTACTGAATTAACTTCATCAGAACAAGTAAAAGCTTTATGTGATGGAAAAATTGATGCATTTGGATATTCAGTTGGTTTTCCAAATGGTGCAATGGAGCAAGCTGCAACGTGTGCTGCTAAAGCTTCACCAATTAATCTTACTGGACCTGAGGTTCAAGGCTTAATAGATGGTGCTGATTATTATGCTCAAGCTGTAATTCCAAAAGGAACTTATACAAAGCAAAAAAAGGATGCGACTACATTTGGTGTAAAAGCTACTGTTGTAACATCAGCTGATGTTTCTGAGGAACTTGTCTATTTAGTTGTAAAAGCTGTAATGGAAAATTTTGATGATTTCAAAAAACAACATCCAGCTTTTGGATATTTGGAAAAGAAAAATATGATTAAAGATGGTTTATCTGCTCCACTACATCCAGGTGCGATCAAATATTACAAAGAAGCTGGATTAATGTAATCCAAAATCTTAATTAAATTAAAAGGCCTGATTTTAATCGGGCCTTTTTTTTATAATAAGGTATCATATTTACTATGAGTCAAAGCTTTAGTGAAAAAGTTAAAGATAAAATCAACGAAGATTTGTCTCCTACGAAAAATCTTAAAGGTTTACATTTAAAGGTTGTTGCAGCAATCGCAATTATTTGGTCATTATTTCAGCTCTGGTATGCATCTCCGTTTCCTTTTATTTTTAACTTTGGAATGTTCAAAGGATTGCCTGCAAGAGCAATTCATTTGGGCTTTGCATTAACTTTGGCATTTTTAATTTATCCATTTGTCAAAGGAAAAAAAATTTCTTTATTTGATATTTTAATTAGTTTTGTAGGTGCTTTTTCATGTTTTTATATATACTTCTTTTATGATCAATTAGTGGATAGAGGTGGGGTTCTTTTAAGCATCTCAATAGGTAATAATTTTAATTTACCCATCGAACTAATTATTGGTAGTCTAGGTATTTTAATTTTGCTAGAAGCCACAAGAAGAGCAATAGGTTTGCCATTAGTAATCATTGCCATATGTTTTCTTTTATTTTCATATTTTGGCAGATATGCACCTGAAATAATCTCTCATGGTGGACTTTCACTAAATAGATTAGTTGGTTTTCAATGGCTGGATCAAGAGGCCATATTTGGAATTCCAATAGGAGTTTCTGTAGATTTTATTTTTTTATTTGTATTATTTGGTGCTCTTCTTGAAACAGCAGGTGGTGGAAAATATTTTTTAGACTTAGCCTTTGCAATGGTTGGCAAAATGAGGGGAGGACCAGCAAAAGCTGCAATCCTTGGTTCTGGAATGACTGGTTTAATATCAGGGTCCTCAATTGCAAACACTGTTACTACTGGCACGTTTACAATTCCAATCATGAAAAAAACTGGATTTTCAAAAGAAAAAGCAGGAGCTATAGAAGTTTCTTCCTCTGTTAATGGTCAAATTATGCCACCTGTTATGGGTGCTGCGGCCTTTGTTATGGCAAGTTTTATAGGCGTCACTTATTTTGAAGTTGTTAAGCATGCATTTTTGCCAGCAATAATTTCTTATATTGCACTTTTTTATATATCTCATCTTGAAGCTTTAAAATTAAACCTTAAAGGTATGGAAGATGCAGATGTTCCAAATCTAAAAAAAACATTTTTATCAGGGCTTCATTTCTTAATCCCAATTTTTGTTTTAATTTATATGTTGGTTTATTTAAGGTTCACTGCGTCTTATTCTATTTTTTACGCAACTGTTTCTTTGATTTTAGTTAATTTAGTTTATTTACTGATCAAAAATTCATTTTCTAAAGATGCTCTCAAAATTTGGTTCAATCAAACTATCGTTGGATTTGAAAAAGGTGCATTAAATATGGTTGGTGTAGGAATAGCCATAGCAACAGCCGGAATAATAGTTGGTGCCGTTGGATCAACAGGGCTTAGTACCAATTTAATTATAGTCATAGAGTCTATTGCTAAAGATAATGTCACAATATTATTATTTTTGACGATAATATTATGTTTATTATTAGGAATGGGATTACCAACAACTGCAAATTATGTAGTCGTTGCTTCATTAATGGCAACAGTTTTAGTAGACGTTGGTAATGCATCGGGATTTATTTTTCCATTGATAGCGGTCCATCTATTTGTTTTTTATTTTGGATTAATGGCTGATGTTACTCCACCAGTTGGATTGGCTTCATATGCTGCAGCGGCGATTTCTGGGGGTGATCCACTTAAAACTGGGCTACAAGCTTTTTGGTACAGTTTAAGAACTGGTATTCTTCCAATTGTTTTTTTATTTAATCATGAACTACTTTTAATTGGAATAGAAAATATTTGGCATGCATTAGTTGTCATAATAACTTCTTTAGTAGGTATACTTGTATTTACATCAGCAACTCAAGGCTGGTTTATAAATAAATTAAAATGGTATGAGATAATTGTTTTTTTGATAATATCTATTTCATTACTTTCACCAGAATTCGTTCTTAATAAATTTTACCCAAAATATAATTACCAAGATATTAACAACATTAATTCAGTTATTTTAGATCCAAAAAAAGAAGTACGTTTTAAAGTCACTAGACCGAGTCTTTATGGTGATAGATATAAGCTATTCGTAATTGATAAAAATACTTTTGAAGAAGAATATAATCTAGAAGATTATGGAATTAATTTAGTTAAACAAAATAATAAAATTATTGTTGATAATTTAAAATGGAATGGCCAAGCTAAAAAAAGTGGTTTTGAAATGGGTGATTACATAAGTGAATTCAAGATTGAAAATTCAAATAGGCCTAGCAAGTTATTTGTTTATCCAATAGCTATTTTATTTTTATCAATTTTTGGATACTTAAATTATAGAAGAAAAACATAATTAACCACCTGGGCCTAAGTTTGAGGGTTTAACTTTTAAAATTTTCCAAACACCTGAAGCAGAAGTAATAATTTTATTATTACATCTCAATTCACAAAATAAAAATATAAGGGTGTTTGTTTTTTTAAGTATTTTGGTAAATCCTGTTATTTCATCACCTACTCTAGATGCTCCAATAAATTTTAAATCTAATGAAATCGTAACACATGGTGAATTACCGCTAGCTCTATGAGCGGCAGTTCCTGCTCCAGCATCAATTAATGCTGACAAATAACCCCCGTGAGTTATGTTAGCAGCATTTAAATGATTTTCATTAATTGTTGATTTAAATTCATACTCAGTTTCGGACACTGTTCTAAATAAAACACCTCCATTGTGTTTCATAAACCCAGGTTTAATACTTATTTGTTCGAACTCTTCGCTCATATTTTTTTATAATACAAAAGTTAAGATTAATAAAATTATTAAAACAATTATAAAAAAATATATAACTGATTTTTGTAATGATGCTTTTAAAAGCCAATCTAGCATTTTAGTTTCCTTTTTGGTGGACCGCCCAGAACTCGAATCTGGAATCTCCCGGTTCGTAGCCGAGCGCCTTATCCAATTTGGCCAGCGGTCCTCATTTAATAATTATTTCCATATATCAAAGTTTTTGATGTAATTTAACTTATAAAATATTATGTTTAGTCATTAATGAGTAAAAAATTAGATGATGTTGTAATTACATCTGCTTTGAGAACACCAATTGGAACATACAAAGGTTCTTTAAAAGATGTGAGTGCTGATAAATTAGGTGCTCTGGTAATCAAAGAAGTTATCCACAAATCTAATTTGAAGCCTGATCAAATTGATGAAGTAATTATGGGTCATGTACTTACTTCTGGTCTAGGTCAAAATCCTGCGAGACAAGCATCTATACATGCTGGTATTCCAGTATCAAAACCAGCCCATATTATAAATCAAGTATGTGGATCTGGCTTAAGATCTATAGTTTCTGGATTTCAATCAATTAAATTGGAAGAAAATAAAATTATTGTTTCAGGTGGTCAAGAAAATATGTCAAGAGCGCCACACTCTTTGTTTTACAGAGAAAATAAAAAATTAGATGAATCTAAATTGGTAGATACAATGATCAATGATGGTTTAATAGATTCATTTAACCATTATCACATGGGTGTAACAGCAGAAAATGTTGCAGAAAAATTTGAAATCTCTAGAGATGAACAAGATAGCTTTGCATTAAATTCTCAAAAAAAAGCTCAAGATGCTATAGGCCAAAAAAAATTTAAAGACGAAATAATTAAATTACAAATTAATAATAATAACGAAAATGTGATTTTTGATAACGATGAACATCCTAGAAATAATTTAATAATAGATGACTTAAAAAAATTAAAAACTGTTTTTAAAGAAAATGGAACTGTTACTCCTGGAAATTCATCGGGTATAAATGATGGTGCAGCCGCGACAGTGCTAATGACAAGAAAACAAGCGGAGCTTAAATCTATAGAACCATTAGTCAAAGTAGTTTCATGGGCGTCATGTGGTGTTGAGCCTTCTTTAATGGGTTTAGGCCCTATTCCTGCAGTTAAAGAAGCACTAAATAAAGCTGATTGGAATATTAACGATGTTGATTTATTTGAAATAAATGAAGCCTTTGCTGCTCAAAGTATAGCTGTGGTAAAAGAACTAAAAATTCCCGCTGAAAAAGTAAATGTAAATGGTGGTGCAATTGCTTTAGGTCATCCAATAGGTGCATCAGGAACAAGAATTTTAGTTACTCTAATACACGAAATGATAAAGCAAAACAAAAGCAAAGGTTGTGCTGCATTATGTATTGGCGGTGGCATGGGTATAGCCATGTGTGTTGAAAGAAATTAAATACTTAACTTTTGTACAATTTTTTTACAGAAATTCATAAAAAAGCCAAATAACGCGTCAAAATAAACTTAATTATAATATTAATAGGTATATAAAACATTTTAATAAAATGAGTGAAAAATTACTTGTTCCAGATATTGGAGATTTTGAAGAAGTTGAAGTTATAGAAGTTTTAGCAAAACAGGGCGATCAATTAAATATTAATGACCCAGTAATTACAATTGAGAGTGATAAATCAAGTGTTGAAATTCCTTCTACTCTAGCAGGTAAGATTGAAAAAGTTGAAGTTAAAGTTGGAGATAAGGTTTCAAAAGGAGATTTAATCTTAAATATTTCTTCTTCAGCAGAAAATAAAAAAGAAAACCCAATTCCAAAAGATACTGAAAGTATTATTAAGCAAGCCGAAGCAGCTATGGCAGAACAAAAAAATGAGACTAAAGTTGTTCATCAACCTGCTCAAAAGAAAGAACAATCAACTATTCAAGTTACAAATGGTAAAGATACAGATCCTTTAGAAACACAAGATTGGTTAGAATCTTTGTCAGCAGTTATTTCAAAAGATGGAAATCAAAGAGCTCACTTTTTGATTAAGGAATTGATTAACAAAGCGTATCGTGAGGGTGCAAATATTCCTTATACTCAAAATACACCCTATATAAATACAATCCCTCCAGAAGCAGAAGTTAAATCAAATGGAGATCAAAATATTGAGAGAAGAATTAGATCTTTAATTAGATGGAATGCAGCTGCAATGGTGGTTAGAGCTAATAAAAAATTTCCAGAACTAGGTGGACACATAGGTACATTTGCTTCTGCTGCAACATTATATGATGTTGGAATGAATCATTTTTGGAGAGCAAAAAATAATAAATTTGGTGGAGATTTAGTTTATTTTCAAGGTCACAGTGCTCCAGGAATGTATGCTAGAGCATTCTTAGAAGGAAGATTAAACGAAAAACAATTGGATAGTTTCAGACAAGAAGTAAATTCTGGTGGACTTTCTTCATATCCACATCCTTGGTTAATGCCTAAGTTTTGGCAATTTCCAACTGTTTCTATGGGTTTAGGTCCCATGCTTGCAATCTATCAAGCAAGATACATGAAGTATTTAATTAATAGAGGTCTTATTAAAGATGAGGGTCGAAAAGTTTGGGCATTTTTAGGTGATGGAGAAATGGACGAACCTGAGTCAATGGGTGCTATCGGACTAGCAGCAAGAGAAAAGTTAGATAATTTAATATTTGTAGTTAATTGTAATCTCCAAAGGCTTGATGG
The DNA here is from genome assembly GCA_017880265.1 of Candidatus Pelagibacter sp. The sequence continues at coordinate 19,128 of JAFJTK010000165.1, forward strand.
ACCTGTAAGAGGAAATGGAAAAATTATTCAAGAATTAGAAGGCAGTTTCCGAGGAGCTGGATGGAATGTAATTAAAGTAATTTGGGGCTCTTATTGGGATTCGTTAATAGCAAACGATAAAACAGGTCATTTAGTAAAAATAATGAATGAAACAGTTGATGGAGAATACCAAGCGATGAAAGCAAGAGACGGCGCTTATGTTAGAGAAAAATTTTTTGGCAAATATCCTGAAACACAAGAATTAGTATCAAGCTTATCAGATAAAGATATTTGGAGGTTAAATAGAGGCGGTCATGATCCTCATAAAGTTTATGCAGCTTATGATAAGGCTTCAAAAAACCAAGGAAGCCCTACTGTAATTATAGCAAAGACTATTAAGGGTTATGGGATGGGTAAGACAGGTGAAAGTGTGAACACAACTCATCAAACAAAAAAATTAGATGTTGATGATTTACTATACTACAGAGATCGATTTGATGTTCCTTTAACTGATGAACAAGTTAGAAATATTGAATATTTTAAACCTGACGAAAAATCTCCTGAAATTAAATATTTAAAAGAAAGAAGATTAAATTTAGGTGGCTATCTACCTGAAAGAACAACTTACGCAAAACCAATTAAGGCACCATCAAAAGATATCTTTGATTTTATGAAAGTTTCAACTGGTGAAAAAGAAATGTCAACAACGATGGCAATGGTTAGAATGTTTACTAACCTACTTAGAGACAAAAATATTTCACCAAGATTGGTTCCTATAATTCCTGATGAAGCAAGAACATTTGGAATGGAAGGTTTTTTTCAAAAAATTGGTATTTATGCTCATGAAGGCCAAAAATATGAGCCAGAAGATGCTGCACAATTAAGTTCTTACCGGGAGGATAAGAGTGGTCAGGTGTTAGAAGAGGGAATTAATGAAGCTGGTGCAATGTCTTCTTGGATTGCAGCTGCTACAGCATATACAAATCACGACATAGAAATGATTCCTATTTATATTTTTTATTCTATGTTTGGTTTTCAAAGGATTGGTGATTTGGCGTGGGCTGCTGGGGATAGCCAGGCAAGAGGATTTTTAATTGGAGCTACTGCAGGAAGAACTACTTTAGCTGGAGAAGGACTTCAGCACCAAGATGGACACAGCCATTTAATAGCTTCTACAATACCAAATTGTGTAACTTATGATCCAACTTTTCATTACGAGCTAGCGGTAATTTTTAGAGAAGGTTTGAGAAGAATGCATGAAAAAAAAGAAAACGTTTTTTATTATATTACTACAATGAATGAAAATTATACTCATCCAGAAATGCCAAAAGATAAAAATTGTGAGGAAGGTATTTTGAAAGGAATGTATAAGATTAAAGAATTTAATAAGTTTAAGAAAACAAAAATTCAGCTTTTAGGATCAGGTACAATTCTTAGAGAAATGATGGCTGCAGCAGAAGTTCTTCAAAATGAATATGAAATTGATAGTGAAATTTGGAGTGTAACAAGCTTCAATGAATTAAGAAAAGATGGAATGGAAGTTGAAAGATATAATCTTTTAAACCCTGATAAAGAACAAAAAATTTCATTTGTTGAAAAATGTTTGGGAAAAACTGAAGGCCCAATCATGGCTGCATCAGATTATATGAGAATGAATTCAGATCAAATAAGACCTTATACAAATAAAAGCTTTTATTCTTTAGGAACAGATGGATTTGGTAGAAGTGATACTCGAAAAAATCTAAGAAAATTTTTTGAGGTAGATAAAGAGCATTTAGTTGCTTACAGCTTAAGTATTTTGGCCAAAGAACAACTAATAGCTTCAAAATATGCAAATGAAGCAATTAAAAAATATAAAATTGATGGTGAAAAACCAATGCCTACTAAATTGTAATGTCAGAAACTGAAATTAAAGTACCAAATATTGGAGATTTTAAGGATGTTGAGGTAATAGAAGTTCTAGTTTCTGAAGGTCAAATTCTTCAAAAAAACGATCCTATAATTACAATTGAAAGTGATAAATCAAGCGTAGAAATTCCATCTAACTTTGAAGGTAAAATTAAATCTTTAAAAATAAAAGTTGGAGATAAAATTTCTGAAGGTGATTTGATATTAATTTTAGAGGAAACATCTACAACAAAAGAAAACACTGAAGAAAAGCCAAATATTGAAAAAGAGTTTAAAAAAATTAAAGTAATAAAACCCGAGACAGAACAAACTTCAATTAATCAAGTTAAAAATTTATCCAACGAAATATCATCTGCAAGCCCAAAAGCTCGAAAATTTGCAAGAGAACTTGGAGTAGATATTACTCAAGTTGTAGGAAGTGAAAAAGATGGAAGAGTTGTTGAGGAAGATATTAAAAAATTTGTTTCATCCACAACAAAAAATATTAATGAAATTAAAGAAGATAAAATAAAAAAAATTAAAAATGAATTTGAACATTCTGATTTTGGAGAAATTGAAATTAAAGATATTCCAAGAGTAAAAAAACTATCTTCGGTTTATTTAACCAATTCTTGGACAACTATACCACATGTTACAAACCATGATGAGGTAGATATAACAGAAATGGAAAACTTTAGAAGTTCTCTGACAGACATGTACACTGGAGAAAAAATCAAAATTACTCCTTTGGCATTTATAATTAAAGCTTTAGTAGCGTCTTTAAAAAAATTCCCGAGTTTTAATTCTTCCATAGATGAAATTGAAACTGGAAAAATGACATTTAAAAAATATTTTCATATTGGAATTGCAGTTGATACACCTAATGGATTAATGGTTCCTAAAATTAGAAATGCTGACAACAAAAAAATTTCACTGCTTAGTAAAGAATTGAAAGAAGTAAGTGAACTTTGTAGAAATCTAAAAATTGATAAAAAAGAATTATTTGGTGGGTCTATGACTATTACTAGTTTAGGAGGAATAGGAGGATCATTTTTTACTCCAATTATAAATTTTCCAGAAGTTGCAATCTTAGGAGTAGGTAAATCGCAAAAAAAACAAATATTTATTAACGGAAAGTTTCAAATAAGAACAATGTTACCTATATCTTTGTCCTATGATCACAGAATTATTGATGGAGCTGAAGCTGCAAGATTTAATAATGATTTAAAAGAAAATCTTGGCAAAAATTTTGCCTATAAGTTGGCTGTTTAATTTAAGTTATGTCAAAAACTATCTCTTTATTAAGTGCATTACTGTGTACTTTTATTTGGGGTACAACTTTTATTGCTCAAGACACTGGTATGGATAATATTGGTCCATTTACATTCAATGCTGTAAGGTTTTTTATAGGTTTTTTGGCCATCACTCCATTAGTTTTATTGTTTGAAATAAAAAAATTCAAATCTGAGTTTAAAAGTGACACTAAAACTTTCGTTAATCTCTCATTTTTAATTGGTTTATCCTTATTTTTAGGTTCAGCTTTGCAACAAGTTGCTCTTCTTTATACAGATGTAGCTAATGCTGCGTTTTTTACAATTTTTTATGTTCCTTTAGTACCAATTATAATTTTTTTATTTAAACGAACATCAATTCATTGGAGTGTTTGGCCATCTGTAGTTTTATGTTTAATTGGAGGGTATTTATTAACAAATTTTTATGACGCAACAGTTAGACTTGGGGATAGTTTAGTAATACTAGGTGCTTTATTTTGGAGCACTCATATAATTTTTACAGGAATAATTGTAAATAAGTATAATCTTCCACTCACCCTAGGAGCAGCTCAAACTTTCATCGTTGCATTATTTTCTTTTGTAATAGCATTTATTTATGAGGAGTTTGTTTACTTGGAAATTATGAAAGAAATAAATTCTATTTTGTATGCTGGAATTTTATCTGGAGGTTTTGCATTTGTGTTACAAATTTATGCTCAAAAAAATATAACCCCTGCCCCTGCTGCAATAATTTTTTCATTAGAGGGAGTATTCGCAACTATTGCTGCCTGGTTCATTTTAAATCAGATCTTAGATATTAATAATTTACTTGGATGTTTATTTATTCTATGTGGTGTCTTGTTGTCTCAATTGCTACCATTGGTTCAAAAAAAATATTCTTAATAAATTATAGCAAATAAAATCAACGCTATTAATATTCTATAAATAACAAACGCATTCATTGAAAATTTATTTATATAAATTAAAAAAAATTTTACAGTCGCAAAAGAAAAAATAAATGATGCTACAATTGCAATAACTACTAAATAATTAAACTCAACTGATTGAGAAAACACATCTTTTAATCCTAAAAAACTAGCACCTCCTAAAGCTGGAATAGAAAGTAAAAATGATATTTTACTGGAGTCTAATCTATTAAATCTCAATATTCTTGCAGCTGTAATAGTTATGCCTGCCCTACTTACTCCTGGCACCAAAGAAAGAATTTGAAATAAACTTATAAATAAAATTGATTGAAGATTTAAATTTGAGGAAATTTTCTTATCAAATCGATTTCTATCTGCAATAAATAGTACAATTCCAAAAATTAGAGTTGTCCAAGCTATAATTTTAATGTTTCTAAGTTCATAAATGATACCAGTTGAATATAAGATATATCCAACAATTATTAATGGAATTGACCCAAGAATGATTAGGCTTAAAAGTCTTTTATTATTTTTGACATCTAATAAGTCCACTCTAAAAAAATAGATAATTGCAAACAAGGAACCAAGGTGAAGACTTATATCTATTAATAATGAGCTAGATTTAAATTCATATAAGCTTGAAACTAATATTAGGTGAGCTGAAGAGCTTATGGGTAAAAATTCTGATATGCCTTGAATGGCTGATAGTATTAAAACTTCTATAATGTTCTGAAACATTTTATCTAACTAGCTTAAAAAATATTCATTTAAAACAATTCGATTTAAGCATATTAGCTATGCAATTATTAAAAATGCCATAAATTCCAAACTAATATGGCTTAATAAGGTCATAATAACTGACCTATTTTAAGCTTTATTTAATAAAAACAATATATAATTTGCCTTAAATTATAAAAATTATGACTGATAAAATGCTTAAATTTGTAAAAATAGGTCAACAAACTCCACCTAAAAGGGAGATTGATGTCAGAAAAAAAGACTTTAATGAGATTTATGACGAATTTATTAGTGATAAAGCTAAAGAGCAATCTAGCAGATGTTCTCAGTGTGGTGTTCCTTTTTGCCAAGTTCATTGTCCCTTAAGTAATAATATTCCTGATTGGCTTAAGCTAACTGCTGAAGGAAGACTTAAGGAAGCTTACGAATTATCGCAAAGCACAAATAATATGCCGGAAGTCTGTGGAAGAATATGCCCACAAGATAGGTTGTGTGAAGGTAATTGTGTCATCGAACAGTCTGGCCATGGAACAGTAACCATTGGCTCAATGGAAAAATATATTACTGATAATGCCTGGGAGCAAGGCTGGGTAAAACCTATAAATATTTCTCATGAAAAAAACCAAAGTGTTGGAATAATTGGTGCTGGACCAGCTGGCTTAGCTGCAGCTGAAGAATTGAGAAAAAATGGATATAAAATCACAGTTTATGACAGATATGATAGGGCTGGTGGATTGTTAATATATGGAATACCAAATTTTAAGCTTGAAAAAGAAGTTGTAGAGAGAAGAACTAAACTCTTAAAAGATGGAGGAATTGAGTTTATTCAAAATTTTGAAGTAGGAAAAGATGCAAATTTAGAACAATTAAGAAAAAAACATGATGCAATTCTAATTGCAACAGGAGTTTACAAAGCTCGAGAGGTAGAACTTCCAGGTAATGACTTAAATAATATTTTTCCTGCGATGGATTTTTTAACAGCATCAAATAAAAAAGGATTAGGCGATAAAGTAGAATTATTTGATAAAGGAATTTTAAATGCAGAGGGAAAAGATATTGTTGTAATTGGTGGTGGTGATACAGCAATGGACTGCGTAAGAACATCAATAAGACAAAAAGCAAAATCAGTTAAATGTCTATATAGAAGAGACAAAGAGAATATGCCTGGATCAGCAAGAGAGGTTGCTAATGCTGAAGAGGAAGGTGTCGAATTTGTTTGGCTATCAAGTCCCAAGGAATTTAAGGGTATTAACAAAGTTGAAAAATTAATTGTTGACCAGATAAAATTAGGTGATCCTGATGAAAGTGGAAGAAGAAAACCTGAGGTTCAACAAGACTCAAGTTTTGAGATCAAAGCAGATATGGTTATTAAGGCTTTAGGTTTTGATCCTGAAGATTTGCCAACTTTATTTGACTCTAACGAACTGCAAGTGACAAAATGGGGAACTATCAAAGCAGATTTTGATACAATGGAGACAAATTTGAGTGGGGTTTTTGCTGCAGGAGATATAGTTAGAGGTGCATCTTTAGTTGTTTGGGCGATAAAAGATGGAAGAGATGCAGCAGCTTCGATTAAAAAGCATTTAGAAAATAAAGAATTAAAACAGACAAAAGTAGCTTAATGAAAAATTATAAAAAAAATTTAGAAATACTGAAAAAAAACCATGTCTATTCTGAAGAGATGGAACACGATGCTTGCGGTGTTGGTTTAATTGCTTCTACGGAGGGAAAGAAATCACGTAAAGTTGTCGAGTATGGAATTGAAGCTTTAAAAGCAGTTTGGCATAGAGGAGCAGTTGATGCTGATGGTAAAACGGGTGATGGTGCTGGGATACATGTAGAAATACCAAAAGATTTTTTTATAGAAAAAATAGAAGTTACAGGTCATACCCACGATAATTCAGAAATCTGTGTTGGAATGATTTTCTTACCAAGAAATGATTATGCAGCACAAGAAAGTTGCAAAACAATAGTTGAAAGCGAACTAACCAAAAATGATTTTAGCATTTATGGTTGGAGGCAAGTTCCAGTCAACCCAAAGGTCTTAGGTGAAAAAGCATTTCAGACAATGCCTGAAATTATTCAAGTACTTTTTAAATCAAATAATCCAGAATTATTGAATAAAGATCTTGAAAGAAAAATTTATGAAACAAGAAGGATAATTGAAAATAAAGCTTTTAAGATTTCTTTAAATAATTTTTATATTTGTTCTCTTAGTTCAAAATCAATCATTTATAAGGGAATGTTTTTAGCAGAAGCTATTTCAGATTTTTTTTTAGATTTAAAAGATGAAAGATTTGTTTCAAGATACGCAATTTTTCATCAAAGATTTTCTACAAACACAGCACCAAGTTGGAATCTAGCTCAACCTTTTAGAGCAATTGCTCATAATGGAGAAATCAATACATATCGTGGTAATAAAAATTGGATGAAAGTTCATGAACAAGAAATGAATAGCCCACTTTTTGATAACATAGAAAATTTAAAACCAGTAATTCAACAGGGGGCATCAGACTCAGCTGCATTGGATAATGTTTTTGAATTATTAAATATTTCAGGTCAACCAGCACCTCTAGCAAAATTAATGTTAGTGCCAGATGCTTGGTCTAAAAAAAATAAAACTTTATCTAGAGATCATCAACAATTATTTAATTTTTTAAATAGTACTATGGAACCTTGGGATGGACCTGCTGCTATTGCTGGAACAGATAATGAATGGGTAATCGCTGCAAATGATAGAAATGGATTGAGACCCTTAAGATATGCAATTACCAAAGATAATTTATTATTTGCAGGTTCAGAAACTGGAATGATTGAACTTAACGAAAAAAAAATTTTAACTAAGGGAAGATTAGGCCCAGGAGAAATAATTGGAGTTAGAATTGAAAAAGGAAAAGTATTTACTAACAGCAAAATCAAAGATTATTTAGCTAAAGAATACAAACATTTTAATTCTCAAATTATCGATTTAGATGAAAAAATTACTATTTCTGGAGAAAAGCATTCATTCTCTGGAGATGATTTAAGACGAAGACAGTACACATTTGGAATGAGTCTTGAAGACTTAGAGCTTATTTTGCACCCAATGGCTGAAGATGCGAAAGAGGCGATTGGCTCTATGGGTGATGATACTCCTCTTGCAGTATTATCTGATAAATATAGACCTCTTTATCATTTTTTTAGACAAAATTTTAGCCAAGTAACTAATCCTCCAATTGACTCGCTTCGAGAAAATAAGGTTATGAGTCTAAAAACAAGATTTGGAAATTTAGGTAATATTTTAGATTTTGATAATCTAACTAAGCAAAATATTTATGTTTTAAATAGTCCAATTTTATCAAACTCTCAATTTGATAAATTTATTAATTTTTTTGGTAAAAATTCTTTAGTTATAGATTGTACTTTTTCTAAAGATCAGTCTTTATTTGAAGCAATAAAACAAGTCCAAAAAGATGCTGAAATCGCTGTAAGACAAGGTGTTACTCAATTAATTTTGAGTGATAAAGGATTGTCAGAAACTAATTTACCTATTCCTATGTTATTATGTGTAGGAGCAATCAATTCATTCTTAATAGAAAAAAAATTAAGAGGATATGTTTCGATAAATGTTCAATCTGGAGAAGCTTTAGATACACATTCATTTGCCACCTTAATTGGTGTAGGTGCAACTACAGTAAACCCATACCTTGCTTTTGACAGCTTATATCAAAGACATGAAAAAAAACTTTTTGGAAAATTTAGTTTTGATGAATGTGTTGAAAGATACATTAAATCTGTAAATGCCGGTCTATTAAAAATTATGTCTAAAATGGGAATTTCTGTTTTGAGTTCGTATAGAGGGGGATGTAATTTTGAAACTGTTGGATTGAGTAGAACGATTGTTGCTGATTATTTTCCAGGTGTGGTATCTAAAATTTCTGGGATTGGATTAACAGGAATAGAAAAAAAAATTAGATCTATTCATAAAGAAGCATTTGAAAGCTCTGAAACTATTTTACCAATAGGTGGAATATATAGATATCGTAAAAATGGAGAAACACACCAATATCAAGGAAAATTAATTCATTTATTGCAAAGCGCTGTAGGATCAAATTCTTATGAAGCTTACAAAAGATATGCAGAAGGAATATATAATCTACCACCAATAAATTTAAGGGATTTAATTGATTTCAGATCAAAAAAATTGAAAGGACCGATTGATATTTCTGAAGTTGAACCAATACAAAATATACTTAAAAGATTTGGAAGTGGAAGCATGTCACACGGAGCGCTTTCAAAAGAAGCTCATGAAACACTTGCCACAGGAATGAACAGAATTAAAGGTGCCTCTTGTAGTGGTGAGGGTGGAGAAGATGAGAGTAGGTTTAAAGTTCTAGAAAATGGAGACAGTGCAAATTCTAGAGTAAAACAAATAGCTTCAGCCAGATTTGGTGTAACAGTTAATTATTTAAATAATTGTAATGAAATTGAAATTAAAATAGCTCAAGGAGCAAAACCAGGAGAAGGTGGACAGCTACCAGGGTTTAAAGTTACTGATGAGATTGCAAAATTAAGACATTCAACACCTGGAGTTACTTTAATATCACCTCCACCACATCACGATATTTATTCAATAGAAGATCTTGCTCAACTTATTTATGATTTGAAACAAATAAATCCTAAAGCAAGAATTGGGGTTAAACTTGTTGCGTCATCAGGTGTAGGAACAATTGCAGCGGGTGTTGCTAAAGCAAAAGCAGATATAATATTAATATCTGGACATAATGGCGGCACGGGCGCAACACCGCAAACTAGCGTTAAGTATGTTGGAATACCATGGGAAATGGGTTTAACAGAAGCTAATCAAGTTTTAACATTAAACAATCTAAGACACAAAGTTACTCTTAGAACTGATGGTGGCATTAAAACAGGAAGAGATGTTGTTATTGCAGCAATGATGGGAGCAGAAGAGTATGGAGTGGCAACTACTGCGTTAGTTGCGATGGGATGTATCATGGTTAGACAATGTCATTCTAACACATGCCCTGTTGGTGTTTGTACTCAAGACGAAAAACTTAGAGAAAAATTTACAGGCACCCCAGACAAAGTAGTCAACTTATTCACTTTTATAGCATCTGAAGTACGGGAAATTTTAGCAAAAATAGGTTTTAAATCATTGAACGATATAATTGGCAGAACAGATCTTTTAATGCAGGTTAGCAAAGCCTCTCCAAATCTTGATGATTTAGATTTGAACCCACTTTTTGTACAAGCAGATAACGGTAACAATAAAAGATATTGTGAAAATCAAGAAATAAACCATGTACCAGATACACTTGATCAAGAAATTTGGCCAGAGATTGAAAAATCTTTAGACAGCTCTGAAAAAATAGAAAAAGAATACATTATTAAAAATACGAATAGAGCAGTTGGAACTAGAATATCTCATCACCTTTATAAAAAATATGGATATGAAAAACTTAATGAAAACTTTTTAGTATTAAATTTCAAGGGTTCAGCAGGACAATCATTTGGTGCTTTTTCAGCCAAAGGATTAAAACTTGTTCTTAAAGGAGATGCTAACGATTATGTAGGTAAGGGGTTATCAGGGGCAACAATTTCAATCAAATTATCTGATGAAAGTAATTTAATTTCAAATGAAAACACTATTATAGGTAATACAGTTTTATATGGTGCAACATCAGGAAAATTATTTGCAGCTGGACAGGCAGGCGAAAGATTTGCTGTTCGAAACTCTGGAGCAACTACGGTAATTGAAGGATGTGATTCAAATGGTTGTGAATATATGACAGGAGGAACTGTAGTAATCTTAGGTGATGTAGGTGATAACTTTGCAGCAGGGATGACAGGAGGAATGGCATTTATCTATGATAAATCAGGAGAATTTGAAAAAAAAGTTAATGATGAGTCTGTTGTATGGCAAAATATAGAAACAGATTATTGGAAAACATTTCTTAAAGATTTAATCCAAGAACATTTTAAAGAAACTGGATCTAATTTATCAAAAATGTTAATTGAAAATTATGATGAAGAGTTAAAGAATTTTATTCAAGTTTGTCCAAAAGAAATGTTAGACAAGTTAAGTAATCCAATCAGCAACAAACCATTTATTAAAGAAGTTAGTTAAATAATTAGTTTTAACTCCTTCATTATTATTTTAAGCCACCTTTGACTTGATAAACTGTGATCACCATTATTAATAATAACTAATTTTTTTTTTGCTTTTTGAAATATTTTTAAAACTTTTCTTGAATAAGAAACAGGCACCACTTCATCTTTTTGACCATGAACCATAGTAACATTTATTTCAGAATTTATTTTTTTATTTAAAACCTTATTTTTTCTACCATCTTTTATTAATTGTAGAGTAATTGGATATTCATAATTACCGTGTTTTAATTGTAAAATTCCTTTTTGGATAGTTTCAGACTTCATTTTTTTTGTGAACTTTTTCCACATCAAATTTTCTAAAAATTCAGGAGCAGAACCTATACCTAAAAATCCTTTTATTTGACTTTTAAATTTTTGAAATTGTTTAAGTGCTAACCAGGCACCCATACTTGAACCAACAATAATAAAATCATTTTTCTTCACGAATTTTTTAATCAGAGCTGACGTTTCGTTGCTCCATTTTGTAATATTGCCATTAGTAAATTTTCCTGATGATTTTCCGTGTCCAGAATATTCAAGTGCTAAAAAACTTAGTTTGTTTTGTTTAGAAAATTTTAAAAAAGCATTTGGTTTTTTCCCTTCTAAATCAGACATAAAACCATGTAAAAAAACAATAAAAGGAGCACCTTTATGAATATTACAAACAAATCTTATTTTCTTACTTTTTGAGACTCTGTAATATCTAAAATAAGTCATAATCATTTATATGTTTAATCTAATAATATATAATCATATCAAATGTCATCTAATTTAAAAGTTTTACAAGTTATACCAAAATTAGGTTACGGAGGTGCTGAAACAGGTTGTTATGATATTGCTCATTACTTGCCAGAAAATGATTGTGGATCATTTATTGTAACAAGTGGAGGAGAACTTCTTAAATTTATTGATAAAAAAAAAGTAAAAATAATAAAACTTCCTGTACATAGTAAAAATCCTTTAATTATATTCATTAATTTTTTAGCTTTAGTTGCAATTATACTCGTTAAGAATATTTCAATTGTACATGCAAGAAGTAGAGCGCCAGCCTGGTCTTGCTTGTTAGCAGCTAAAATTACAGGCAGAAAATTTGTTACTACTTTTCATGGAACTTATAATTTTAATAATAAAATTAAAAAATTTTATAATTCTGTAATGGTTAGGTCTGACTTAATCATAGCAGGTTCTAATTTTATTTTTTCTCATATCAAAGATAATTATACAAAATATCTTAATGCTAAAAAAAAACTTTTAGTTATATTTAGAGGAATTAACGTCGACTATTTTGATCCGACTACCAAATTAGATAGTGATGAAAAAAAACTATTAAAAAAATGGCAAATAGAAAAAGATAAAAAAATAATTCTTTTACCTGGCAGATTAACAGGATGGAAAGGACAAGAAGTTTTTATAGAAGCAATTAATTTAGTTAATATTGAACTTGGATATGAAGCTTTTTATGCTGTAATTCTTGGAAGTGATCAAGGTAGAGATCTATATAAAAAAAAACTTATTAGAATTACAGAACAACACAGATTAAATAACCAAGTTAAATTTATTGATCATTGTAATGATATGGCTTTAGCCTACAAAGTTTCAGATATAGTAATATCTGCATCTATCGAGCCAGAGGCTTTTGGAAGAGTTGCAGTTGAAGCACAATCAATGGAAAAACCAATAATTGCAAGCGATATTGGCGGGTCTAATGAAACTATAATTGACGAAAAAACTGGTTTTTTATTCGAGTCTAACAATGCAAAATCATTAAGTAAAAAAATTTTAAAAGTTCTTTCTATGGATGAAACATTGTTACAATCGATAGGTAAAGAAGGAAGAAAAAACATAATTCAAAAATTTAATGTTGAAAAAATGTGCTTTTCTACTTATTCAGAGTATAAAAGAATATTAAATTAAATGCCTATAATTACATTACCCGACGGAAATAATTTATCATTTCCAGACAAAGTTACAGGTCTAGATGTAGCTGAAAAAATTAGTAAGTCACTTGCTAAACAAGCAATGGTTATAAGTATTGATGGCGATCTAAAAGATTTAGATTTTTTAATAGAAAAAGATTGTTCAATTAAAATTTTTACATCAAAAAACCCTGAGGGCTTAGAAACTATAAGACATGATACAGCTCATATTTTAGCTATGGCTGTTCAAGAATTATTTCCTGGAACACAAGTAACTATTGGTCCAGTTATTGAAAATGGCTTTTATTATGATTTTGCAAGAAAAGAACCCTTTACAGAAGATGATTTGGAACAAATTGAAAATAAGATGAAAGAAATTGTAGATAGAAATGAAATTACAAAAAGAGAAGTTTGGGAAAGAAATAAAGCTATTTCACATTTTAAAGAAAAAGGAGAAACCTATAAAGCAGAATTAATTGAAGCAATTCCAGAAAATGAGGATGTGTCTATTTATTTTCATGGTGATTGGCATGACTTATGTAGAGGGCCCCATCTTTCTTCAACAGGTAAAATTGGAAAATTTTTTAAACTTACTAAAGTTTCAGGAGCCTATTGGAGAGGAGACTCTAACAATGAAATGTTGCAAAGAATATATGGAACAAGCTGGGCAACCCAAAAAGATTTAGATGAATATTTAAAAAGAATTGAAGAAGCTGAAAAAAGAGATCATCGAAAACTTGGAAAAGAAATGGATTTATTTCATTTTAGAGAAGAAAGTCCAGGGTCTGTATTTTGGCATGAAAGAGGATGGGCTTTATTTCAAAAATTAATTAATTATATGAGAGGCAGACAGGATGCAGCAGGATATAAAGAAGTAAATACGCCAGAGATATTAGATAGACAATTGTGGGAAAAATCTGGTCATTGGGAAAAATATGGAGAAAATATGTACACATCTGAAACACCAG
>JAFJTK010000038.1 GCA_017880265.1 Candidatus Pelagibacter sp.
ATGTTGAGGAGAGCCAAAATGAATAGAGTTTAAGTTAGCAATAGGGCGAGCTCCCATGGTAAAGACATCTCTCATAATACCACCAACACCTGTTGCAGCCCCCTGATAGGGTTCAATAAATGAAGGGTGGTTATGACTTTCAATTTTAAATACAATTGCATCATTATCGCCAATATCAACCACACCAGCGTTCTCTCCTGGACCTTGGATAACTTGTTTTCCTTTAGTTGGTAGTGTTTTTAAGTGCAGTCTTGAGGATTTATATGAACAATGTTCATTCCACATTGCGGAAAAGATTCCGAGTTCTGTAATATTTGGAGTTCTATCTAATAGCTCACAAATTTTAGCGTACTCATCTTTTTTAAGACCATGATCTATGGCTACTTGTTCATTTACAATCATTTTAAATTATTGATTAAATTATTAAAAAAAAGAGAACCATCTTCACCCGATAGAGAAGGGTCTATCATTCTTTCAGGGTGAGGCATCATTCCTAAAACATTTTTTTCTTTATTAAAAATTCCTGCAATATTTTTAATAGATCCATTAGGATTAAACTGTTCTTCAGTTTTACCTTCTTTATCGCAGTAATTAATTGCAATTTGCTCGTTATCTTCAATTTCTTTTAATTGCTCTTTGGTACAAAAATAGTTTCCCTCGTTATGTGCAATATGAAACTCTAAAACTTCATTATCAATATTTTTAAAGTAAGTATTTTGTTTATTATTAATTTTAACAAATACATTTTTACAAATAAATTCTAAGTATTTATTTCTTAACAGAACACCTGGAACCAAACCTGTTTCAACTAAAATTTGAAAACCATTACAAATCCCCATTACCATTCCACCTGAGTTTGCAAAGTTAATGACAGATTTCATTATTTTAGATTTAGAGGCCATACTTCCACATCTTAAATAATCACCATATGAAAACCCACCAGGTAAAACGACTAAATCACTTTTAGGTAATTCAACATCATCATGCCAAACCATTTTATTTTTAAATCCAAATTTTTTAAGAGCCACATCCATGTCTCTATCACAATTTGATCCTGGAAATGTAATGACGGATGATTTCATTAATTATTGTGCATCAATAATTTTATAATTTTCAATAACAAGATTAGCTAAAAGTTTTTTGCACATTTCTTCAACTTTATCTTTAGCTTTTTTTGGATCACTTTCTTTGGTATCGATTTCAAAATACTTACCTTGTCTTACTTCATTAATATCATTAAAGCCCATTCCATCTAAAGTTTGATGAATAACCTTACCTTGAGGATCTAGCACATCTTTTTTAAGAGTAATGATTACAGAAATTTTCATTTACGTTTCCTTTTAACAGACGATAGCTTCGTTACATTAACGGCTGAGACGTTTGATTGTTCATGAAGTATCCCCAGTCTTTTTGCAACTTCTGTATATGCTGGAATAAGATCACCTAAATTTTTTCTAAATCTGTCTTTATCTAGTTTTTTGTCTGTTATACTGTCCCAAAGTCTGCAAGTATCAGGGCTAATTTCATCAGCTAATATCACTTCATCTTTACCGTTAACTTTTAGTCTTCCAAATTCTAATTTAAAATCAATCAGTTTTATGCCAACTCCTCTAAACATACCGATCATAAAGTCATTAATTCTTAAAATCATCTTTTTAACTTTTTCAATTTCTTTTTTAGAAGCCCAATCAAAAGCTAGGATATGCTCTTCCGCAATTAATGGATCTCCTAATTTGTCATCCTTTAAGCAATACTCAATTAATGGCTCTTTTAAAACTGTTCCATCTTCAATTCCTAATCTTTTGGTAATAGATCCAGTTGCAACATTTCTTACGATGAATTCAATTGGAATAATTTCAACTAACTTAATAACCTGTTCTCTCATATTAAGTCTTTTTACTAAATGATTTTTAATTCCAATTTGAGAAAGGTTGGAGAGGATGTGTTCTGAAATTCTGTTATTTAAAACACCTTTTCCTTCAATAGTAGATTTTTTTTGATTGTTAAATGCGGTTGCATCATCTTTAAAATACTGAATGACTAAATTTTTATCATTAGTTGCATAAATGATTTTAGCTTTTCCTTCGTATAGTTTTTTTCCTTTTTTCATTATTTAAAAACTCTTCTAAAGATGAAATTCACATTTTTAAAGTGTTTTGCATAACTAAATATAGATTTTAGTTTTTTAGGAGTAATTTTACTCATAATTAACTTATCAGAACTAATAACATCAAATAAGTTTAAATCCTCAGCGAAACATTTTTTGGCGTAATTTTGAACCATTCGGTAAGATTGTTCTCTACTTAATCCAGATTTTGTTAACTCTAGCATTACTTCTTGTGAAAAAATCAATCCTTTAGTGAT
>JAFJTK010000035.1 GCA_017880265.1 Candidatus Pelagibacter sp.
CTCATGATGACATTACCGCAGAGTCCGTTTCAAAAGCATTTGGATTAAAATATGAGATACATAAAGAGGCATATAAGATTTTAGAAGCTTACTATAAACCAGGTGAATTTAATGAAGGTAGACAAAAGATGGTTTGGATGCCTGAAAATGCTAATTTAATATTAAATCCTACAAGTGGTGCTCCCGGGTTTAATGTTGAAAATGTATTTTGCCTACCAGGAGTTCCTTCTATTTTAAAATCAATGTTAGGGGGTTTAACCAACAGAATTGTTGGAGGCAAACCAATTTTAAGTTTAACGATAAGTCTTAGAACTGTTGAAAGTGAAATTGCTAATTCTTTAACAAAAGTTCAAGATGATAATAAAGATGTTGAAATTGGAAGTTATCCTTTCTTTCAAGCTGGTAAATTAGGAGTTTCAATAGTGATTAGGTCTGAGGATCAATTTAAAATAGATAATTGTAATTCTCAAATTCTAGAGTTTGTGAATGAAAAAAAAATTGAAGTAGTGGATCGTTAAATGCTTTATTTTGCTTACGGAAGTAATCTAAATCTTTTTCAAATGAAACGTAGATGTAAAGATAGTATTTTTTTAAAAAAAATTAATCTTAAAGATTTTAGGTTAACATTTAGAAGCAAATATCGAGCAGCTGATATAGAGCCTAAAAAAAATTCAATTGTCCCTGGTGGGTTATTTGACATATCAAAAAGTGATGAAAAAAAACTAGATGTTTATGAAGATTATCCAATATTATATAGAAAGTTTTATTTTACTTATTATGGGAAAAAAGTCATGACTTACACAATGGTAAAAAAAACACCTTTTAGATTTCCAACTGAAAGATATCTAAATGTTGTTAAAAGAGGGTACAAAGATTGTGGCTTAGACAGCAAATACCTTACTCAAGGATTAATACCTAGATAAAGATATGTTTTTACACACCAAATTAGAAAATAGAAAAGAGCCAATAAGAATTGCATTTATTGGATGTGGTAAGTTTGTAAGTATGTTTTTGGCGCAATATAATCATTTAGATAAAATTCAAATCGATAGCATTGTTGACTTAAATATCGAGCAAGCGAAAAATAACTGTAGCAATAGTGGACTAGACGAAACAACAATAAGTGAAATTAATTTTTCAAAATCTCTTGATGAAATTTTAGATAGAAATATTGAAATTTTTATTGAAGCAACGGGCAATCCAATTGTTGGAACTGTTCATGCGGTTAAAATTATTAAAAATATAAAGCATGTTATTCTAGTAAATGTTGAGGCTGATATTACTTGTGGAAAATATTTGTCTGATATAGCAAAAGAAAATGGAGTTATCTGTTCAATGGCTTATGGAGATCAACCTTCATTAATTATAGAACAAATTGAGTGGGCAAGATTAAATGGTTTCTCCGTTGTTTGTGCTGGTAAAGGTACTAAATATCATCCTACATTTGAGTATTCTACTCCTGATACTGTTTGGGGCCACTATGGCCTTACGAAAGAACGTGCCGAAAAAGAATCTGGAATGAACCCCAAGATGTTTAATAGCTTTTTATGTGGCGATAAATCTGCAATTGAAATGTGTGCTGTAAGTAACGCTGCAAATTTAAAATGTCCTATTAATGGATTAACTTTTCCACCTATTGGAGTTTATGATATTGCAAAAAAATTAATTCCTAAACAAGAAGGTGGGTTAATAGATTTTGACGGTCAAGTTGAAGTTATATCCAGTATTGACTTAGATAAAAATGATATACCTAATGATCTAAGATGGGGTGTCTATATTGTTATCAAAGCTAAAAATGAATATGTAAAAAACTGTTTCAAAGATTATGGAATGGTAACAGACTCTTCTGGGAATTATTCTGCAATCTGGAGACCATACCACTATATTGGTTTGGAACTTGCTCAATCTATATACTCAATAGCACTTGATAATAGAGCAACTGGGTTTACAAAAAATTATAATGCTGATGTTGCAAGTTATGCAAAAAAGGATTTAAAAATTGGTGATAAACTTGATGGAGAAGGAGGTTTTTGTGCAAGAGGTAAATTAATTACTTCACAAAAATCTAAAGATGAAAAAATCTTACCATTGGGACTTACAGACAATGCGATTTTGAAGAAAAATATCAATAAAGATCAAGTGATTAGATTAGATGATGTTGAGTTAAATCTTCCTAAAGAAGTAATTGAAGCTAGAGATTATCAGTACAATTTAATATAGTTGAGTTATAAATTATTGTGGATATAAAGATGAAATTCATTAATGCCCTCGTGGTGAAATTGGTAGACACAAAGGACTTAAAATCCTTGCCGCTTGCGGAGTGCCAGTTCGAGTCTGGCCGAGGGCACCACTAA
>JAFJTK010000145.1 GCA_017880265.1 Candidatus Pelagibacter sp.
ATTTTATCTGTTCGTGAAATGATTTTATCTAAAACTAAAGAAGATAGAGCTAAAGCACTTGAAAAACTTTTACCTCACCAAAAAAAAGATTTTGTAGAAATTTTTAAAATTATGAGTGGTATGCCCGTTACAGTTCGATTGTTAGATCCACCTCTTCATGAATTTTTACCTCGTACTGCAAAAGAAATAAATGAAGTGGCAAATGTTGTAGGTCTTCCAGTAAAAGAAGTTGAGTCTAGAATAGAGGAATTACATGAGCAAAACCCAATGTTAGGTCATAGAGGTTGTAGACTTGGTATATCTTTTCCAGAGATTTATGAAATGCAATGTAGAGCTATTTTTGAAGCATTAGCTGAACTTAAAAAGAAAAAAATTAAATCAGCATTTCCAGAAATTATGATCCCTTTAGTGTCTACTGAAGCTGAAATTAAAATAATGAAAGATCTAGTAATTAACATTGCTAGTGAAGTTCAAAAAGAACATAAAATCAAAATAAAATTTATGGTTGGAACAATGATTGAACTTCCAAGAGCCGCAATAAAAGCAAAAGAAATTGCAAAACATGCAGAGTTTTTTAGTTTTGGAACTAATGATTTAACGCAAACAACATTTGGAATTAGTAGAGATGATAGTGGAAAATTTTTAAATGATTATATAGATAATAAAATATTTTCAATTGACCCATTTGTTTCAATAGATGATGGGGTTGCAGATTTAGTTGAAATCGCTGTTGAAAAGGGAAAAAGCCAAAATAAAAAATTGAAACTTGGAATTTGTGGAGAACATGGTGGTGACCCTAAAAGTATTGAATTTTGCTCTCGAGTAGGTCTAAATTATGTTTCTTGTTCACCTTACAGAGTCCCTATTGCAAGACTAGCTGCTGCTCAAGCAGAATTAAAAAAATAAATATATTTAAATATTGAAAAGGGGCGTTCTGTTGCCAGGTGCCCCGGACCCCGTCTACTTAATTAACAAAGTTAATTAGGCAGCAAGTGCGTAACTTTCGTTAGCAATTATAAATTTGCCCGTCACGGTGGAACAATCCCGAACGAAAGAATAGCCTTTAGTCACCCGTCGAATCTAGTTCACCCCCATAAGTTGTAATGGTGGAGGTGGTGGGTACTGCCCCCACGTCCGCAATGGTTATTACGAAATTCGTTTATCGTCGTAGTTGGAAAACCAACATTAATAATATAAAAGGAATTACAACAGATTCAATAACAATCATGAAATTAACTAAAGAACAGTCAGACGAAATAAAAAATCAACAAAGTCAGAACAATCCAACCAAAAGAGTTACCGCTCCTGAGCTTGAAAAGATTTTATATGAAGCATTACCAGCCTTAGATCATGGTTTTGTAAGAGTAATTGATTATATGGGTGATGACACATCTATAGTTCAGTCAGCTAGAGTTTCTTATGGAAAAGGAACCAAGCAAGTTTCAACTGATAAAGGATTAATTAAATATTTAATGAGACATTGGCACAGTACGCCATTTGAAATGTGTGAAATTAAATATCACATTAAGCTTCCTATATTTATTGCAAGACAATGGATCAGACATAGAACTGCAAATGTAAATGAATATTCTGCGAGGTATTCAATTTTAGATAAAGAATTTTATTTGCCTTCACAAGATAATTTGGCTGCCCAATCCACTAGCAACAGACAAGGTCGAGGAGATGTATTGGAAGGAGAGCAAGCAAAAGAAGTTTTAGAACTTTTAAAAAATGATGCTGAAAGAACTTATGATAATTATGAGACAATGTTGAATGAAAGATTTGATGGAACAACAATTGATGAAAATAAAAAAGGACTAGCCAGAGAACTTGCTAGAATGAATTTAACTTTAAATACTTATACTCAGTGGTATTGGAAAACTGATTTATTAAACTTAATGAATTTTTTAAGACTTAGAGCTGACAGTCATGCTCAATATGAAATAAGAGTTTATGCGGATATTATGTTGGATACAGTTAAGAAATGGGTTCCAATTACTTATGATGCATTTATGGATTACAGAGTCGGTGGTACCGAAGTTTCAGCTAAAGGAAAAGTAATTATTCAAAAACTGATTAAAGGTGAAGATGTAGATGTCGATAGTTCGGGACTTTCCAAAAGAGAGTGGAACGAACTAATGATAGCTTTTGATCTTAAAGATAAGTTGATTTAATTTTATTAGCAAAATCTAAATAAATTTTAGAAATTTCATGTTCAGGATTAGCCTCAACAATAGGCTTTCCTTCATCACCACATTTTCCAACTTCAGGATTAATAGGTATCTCGCCTAGAAATTCTTTTTCAAATTCTTCTGCAGTTTTTTTAACACCACCTTC
>JAFJTK010000105.1 GCA_017880265.1 Candidatus Pelagibacter sp.
ATCAACAAAAATGAAAAAAAAAGTAATTCTTAGTGCTTTGTATGCTTTAAGAGGAATTTCTATTTGTCTATTTATTTTTCTTCCAGCAAGTAACATTAATGCTTTTATATTTGGCGCTAGTTTTGGTTTTCTTTGGCTATCAACCGTACCTGCTACCAGCGGGATTGTTGCTCACATGTTTGGAACAAAGTATCTTGGTTTATTATATGGGATAGTTTTTTTAAGCCATCAAATAGGTTCATTTTTTGGATCTTTTTTAGGAGGATTGTTTCATGACATTTATGGTTCTTATGATTATGCGTGGTATTTAGCTATTGTATTATCAATTTTTGCAGCAATAATTCATGTTCCAATTAAAGAAGAGCCTGTTTTAAGATTAAAAACTGAATAATAAATTGAATAAAACTAATATTTTAGATCAAATTAGCTTATTAGATAAGCCTTACATTATATACAGATCCAAAAATGGATTTACTCTATATACGAATTTTTCAAAAAAAATAATTCTTACAAAAAAAAATATTTCAAGTTTTTTAAAAAAAACTGATCAAAAACAAAAAAGAATAAAAAAAACAGATCTATATGTAGGTTTTTTTGGTTATGAAATCTTAAATGATTTAATTAAAGTAAAAATTCCCAAACAAAAAGAAACAAATTTTCCAAAGGGAATATTTTACAAACCTGAAAAGATAATAAATTTAAGTGAAAATCTTAAATATCAGCCAGAAAAATCTAGTAAAATTGATACTAAATTTAAAATTAATATTGATAGAAAAAATTACACTAAAATATTTAATAAGTTTAAAAACAAGATTAAAAAAGGTGAAACGTATCAAATTAAAATCTGTACTAAATATAGAAATAAATCAAAAATTGATCCATTAGATTATTTTTGTAGATTAACTAAAACAAATTTAGCTCCTGAGGCTTTTTTAATTAAAGATAAAGAATATTCTATAATTAGTTGTTCACCTGAAACGCTAATCATAAAAAAAGGCAATTCTATTTCAACAAAACCAATTGCAGGTACACTTAAAAAAAATAGTAAATTAAATAAAAATAAAGCCCTAAATTATTTTAGAAATAACATTAAAGAAACTAAAGAACATAACATGATTGTAGATATGGAGAGAAATGATTTGTCTCGAATATGTTTGCCAGGAACGGTTAAAATCACAAAAGAAAAAATAGTTGAAGAATATAAAGACCTTTATCATTACGTTAGTTTGATAAATGGTAAACTAAAAAAAAATATTCAAAATATTGATATCATCAAAGCCATGATGCCTGGTGGTTCTGTGATTGGTTGTCCTAAAATAAGCACTTTAAATCTTTTAAACCATCAAGAAAAAGAAGAGAGAAATATTTATACAGGCAGTTTTGGCTACATAAAGTTTAATGGAGATATGAAATTTAATATTATAATTAGGTCTATTTTATATTATAAAAATATTTCTGAGATTTCAGTCGCATCTGGTGTTGTAATTGACAGCAATCCAAAAAATGAATTTGATGAGAATTTTATTAAAGCTAAGGCTCTAATAGATTTATATAAATGATATACGTAATTGATCACAAAGACTCGTTTACACATAATGTCGTTCATCAGTTATCAATATTTGATGATGTAGAGTGTGATGATTTTAGTAAAGTTAGTAAATCAAAATTAAACCAAGCGTCTACAATTGTATTTTCTCCAGGACCTGGTTCACCTCTAGATTATCCAATATCATCAAAAATTTATAAAAAATTTAAAGGTAAAAAAAAAATAATTGGAATTTGCTTGGGTTTTCAGCAAATATTATTTAGTGAGGGCGCTGATATTGTTCAGCAAAATAAAATATATCATGGATTCCAATCAGAAGTGTTAGTCAACAAATCAAGTAAATTATTTAACAGTGGACAAAAATTTAAGGTTGGCCGTTATCATTCATTGAAGTTGAAAGAACCCTTTAAAGCAGAAAATTTTGACATAACGATGAGATGTGTTATTTCAGGAACCGCAATGTCATTTGAAAATAACATTGATAAAATTTATGGATTTCAATTTCACCCTGAGTCATTTTTAACAATAAATGGTAAATTACTTATTAAAAAAATCTTATCAGCTTAAAAATCTTCAAGAAATTGATTTTAAAGATCTTTGGGGAGATCATGGTGTATTCACAACAATGTGGATATATGACAAACCATCAAAAATTCTCTTTTTTAAGGATCATATTAATAATCTGATTAAATCAACTAAAGCTTATTCAATATACAAACCCTTTCTAAAAAAAAATATTTTAAAACTATTAAAAGAAAATTTAAATTCAAAGACTAAGTATAATCACTTATTAAGAATAGCTCTGAATAAAAAAACCCTGTCTATCTCATTAAGAAAACGTGTTGAGCCAAATTTGAATTTTGATTTAAGACTCGTTAATTTAAAAAGACAAAGACCTGAATTTAAAAATTTAAAATATTTAGAAATATTAAAACATTTATCAAAATTAGATAATTCAAGAAATGATATTGGATTATGTTCTAATAATAAAATTTTTGAAACTGGAACTTCTAATTTACTTTTTATAAAAAATAATAAAGTTTATTCACCAATAAATAAATTTTATAAAGGCATCACTTATAAATTTTTTAAGTCAAAAATAAAAAACATTATTAAAAAAGATATCAATGTAAATTCTCTAAAAGAATTTGATGAAATTATTTTAATAGGATCTGGAAAAGGTGTTGCTTCAGTTAAAACTATCAATCAAATAAAATGGAAAAGAAAAAGTTTAAAATTTTATAATATTTTTTCTAGACATTACAAATCTGCTATTAGTAACTGCAAAAGGTACAGTTAGTTATCATGAGAGATCCTAATAACCCATGTTTGTTTTGTAATTCAAATGCTAGCGGAATAGCTCATGAAAATGACTTGGCTTATGCAAGTTATGATACTTATCCTGTATCAGACCATCACTGTTTAATTATTCCAAAGAGGCATGTTGTCGATTATTTCGAATTATCAAATGATGAAATAATTGCGTGCAATGATTTGATTAAAATAATTAAAAAAGAAGTTTTGAATAAAGACAAAAGTGTTAAAGCTTTTAATATTGGTACCAATGCAGGTAAAATTGCAGGGCAATCTATTATGCATTGTCATATTCATTTGATTCCAAGAAGAGAAGGTGATGTTGATAATCCGCAAGGTGGAGTTAGATCAGTAATTCCAAAAAATCAGCATTATAAACGTAAAATATAAATCATAAGTTGTGATTAAAGACACATTGACCAATAGTTAAGATTGATCTATAGAATTATCTATATTAGATAACACTCTAATTTTACTAAAATTTTTACATAAGGTTAACATGTTCGAAACAAATCCATTTTCTATTTTGGCTGAAACAGTATCCCCATTTGCTATGCAAAGTTTTATTATTGCTATGATTGTATTAATTGCTTTAGGTACAATTATTCAAATGATCCATCATAAAAATATCACTTATTTTTTTAACAATGCAAAAAAAGCAAAACTTCAAGCAACAAGAGAAATAGGTGCTGGAGAAAAAGTATCAATCATTGCAAAGACAACAGTAGTTGATATTGGAACTACAGCTGAGCTAGGATTTGGTAAAAGAAGACTATCACATGTGCTTGGTATGTATGGCACAATTATATTTTGGGTTTCATCAGCAATGTTAGTATTTTGTTATACTGGAGCTGATAAATCTTCATCTCCTATGTGGTCAATGTTATGGCACGTTGGAGCAATATTGACTTGTGTAGGTGGATACTGGTTTTGGTTTTTTTTAAGAGTTGATGTTTCAGCTGAAGCTCATCCTTGGTATAGAATTATTAAAGCAGATTTATTTGTTTTGGCATTATTAGCATGCTCAACATTTGGTCTAGCTTGGTCATATACACAATTTAATGGTCAGACAGGACTTTCATTTTTATTTTTAGCTTTATTTGTTCTTTCAAATTTAGTTTTATTTGGTGGAGTTTACTGGTCTAAATTTGCACACATGTTTTATAAACCTGGTGCAGCAATACAAAAAAATCTTGCAGAAGCTGATGGATCTAGAGATAATTTACCTCCACCTGCAGATGCGCCTGAACAATTTGGTTTAGGTATTAAAAGAGAGCAACCTAAACATTATTAATTATGAAAATTTTAAATAAGGAGAGAAAATAATATGTCAACTTTTGTATACATGACTAGATGTGATGGCTGTGGTCATTGCGTAGATATTTGCCCATCAGATATAATGCATATTGATGAAAACATTAGACGTGCAAAAAATATTGAACCAAACTTTTGTTGGGAATGTTATTCATGTGTTAAAGCATGTCCAAATCATGCTATTGATGTAAGAGGTTATGCTGATTTTGCTCCTATGGGACATAGCGTTAGAGTGAGACGTGAAGAAGAAAAAGGAACTATTTCTTGGAAAATTAAATTTAGAAATGGAACTACAAAAGACTTTGTATCTCCAATTACAACAAAACCATGGGGAAAATTTATTCCAAAACTTGCTGACGGAGATAAACCTAACCAAGGTGAAATTAATTCTCAAAGATTATACACTGAGCCGGAAGGACTTAATATTGATGGTGAATTGCCAGTTGTTCCAAAAGAATCGTTTAAAAAAGGAGTTTACTACTAATGGCTAAGCATAAAACACATTACGAAGATTGCGATGTTCTAGTTGTTGGTGGTGGTATGGCTGGAACTGGTGCTACTTTTGAAGCTAGACACTGGGGTAGAGACATGAAAATTATTTGTGTTGAAAAAGCAAACATTGATAGAAGTGGTGCTGTTGCTCAAGGTCTTTATGCGATTAACTGTTACATGGGAATGCAGTGGGGTGAAAACCAACCTGAGGATCACGTTAGATACGCAAGAAATGATTTAATGGGAATGGTTAGAGAAGATTTAGGTTACGATATGGCTCGTCACGTAGACTCAACAGTTCATATGTTTGATGAATGGGGTCTACCAATGATGAAAAATGAAGAAACTGGTAGATACCTTAGAGAAGGTAAATGGCAGATTATGATTCATGGTGAGAGTTATAAGCCAATCGTTGCAGAGGCTGCAAAAAAGTCAGCTGATAAAATTTATAACAGAATTATGATTACTCATCTTTTAATGGATGAAGCTCAAGAAAACAGAGTAGGTGGTGCTGTTGGGTTTAATATGAGAACTGGTGATTTCCATGTGTTTAGAGCTAAAGCTGTAATAGTTGCAGCTGGTGGAGCTTCTCACATATTCAAACCAAGAGCTGTTGGTGAAGGAATGGGTAGAACTTGGTATGCACCTTGGAGTAATGGTTCAGCTTATGCATTACCGATTGCAGCTGGAGCTAAGATGACACAAATGGAAAATAGAATTGTGTTATGTAGATTTAAAGATGGATATGGACCAGTTGGTGCATATTTCTTACACTTAAAAACTTATACTCAAAATGCTAATGGTGAAAACTATGAGAAAAAATGGTACGACCAGACTAAAGAGTTAGTAGGTGAATATATTGATCATCATCCAACTCCAACTTGTTTAAGAAATCACGCATTTATTCAAGAAACTATGGCAGGTGGCGGACCAATTCATATGGTTACCACTGAAGCTTTCCAAGACCCTCATTTAGAAACTGTGGGTTGGGAAAATTTCTTAGGTATGACAGTTGGCCAAGCAGTTGTTTGGGCATCTCAAAATATTGATCCAAAATATACAAATCCAGAATTAACTACATCAGAACCATATGTTATGGGTTCTCATGCAACATGTTCAGGAGCTTGGGTTAGCGGTCCAGAAGACTTATCTCCACCAGAATACTTCTGGGGATATAACAGAATGCTTACAATTGACGGATTGTTTGGAGCAGGTGATACAGTAGGTGGAAGTGCTCATAAATTTTCATCAGGTTCTTTCACTGAGGGTAGATTGGCAGCAAAAGCAGCTGTTAAATATATTGAAGACAAAAAGGCTGAAGGTTTAAAAGTATCTGACAAACAATGTGAAGACTTTAAAGCTAAAGTCTACAAACCACTTGAAACTTACACAGTTGCTCAAAATGAAATAACTGGAGGAACAGTATCTCCAAGCTATATTTCACCAATTCAAGGTCTACAACGTCTACAAAGAATTATGGATGAGTATGTAGGTGGAATTGCAACAAATTACATGACTAATGCTAATATGCTTAAACGAGGTCTAGAACTTTTAGCTTGGTTAGAAGAGGATCTAGAAAATGTTGGAGCTGAAGATTACCACCAACTTATGAGAGCTTGGGAGCTAAAACATAGAGCTTTAACTTCTCAGTGTGTAACTGAACACACTATGTTTAGAGAAGAAACTAGATGGCCGGGCTATTATTATAGAGGTGATCATATGAAACTTGATGATGACAACTGGCATTGTCTAACTGTTTCAAGACGTGACCCTAAAACTGGTAAATTTAGTATGGAGAAGGTTCCTGTCTACCATATCGTGGATGAGAACGAGAAGAAAAAAGCTTCTTAATTAAGATATTAGATTAACAGCATGGATATATTGTCAAAGACAGACGATGAGGTTTATGAAATAGCTAAACCTATCTGGGATAACTTGGTTAAATCATCAAATATGAAAGATTATGGTGGTTTTACTAGAGATTTTTCTACTCAAATGTTGTTTGGAGCTAATGAAGTTGAGCTTGGCAAGCAATGGGCTAACAATAAAATCATCACTAATTTAAATGAAACATTCGAGCCTTTTGGTTGCCTTAGAAGAGGGGTTCATGTCACCGTTTTAATCAAACAGACTAATAAAGAAATTTCAGGAGAATTTCTTGGTCGATTGGTTTTAGGTGAGGAAGACGGTGTAGTCAAAGTCTTTGGGGCAACAATCTATTAAGAAAAAAAAATTATCTAAGTTGTAAATTATTGTTTGACAAATATTTATCTGGGTGTATTGACGCAGACAATGCAACTTTCAAACATAAAAATCATAAATAAAATTATTGAACTAAAAGCTGTTTTAATAAAAACAGGTATATTTATGAGCCTAGCCGCTTATTGGGGTGTTATTTTAGTTGGAACTTTTATCACATTTAACTAAGTTGTTTTTAAACAACTGTTAATTTTTTATGGAAGTATTTTTACCTATAGCTCAAGTATTTGTTAATCCAATCGAAATACTTTTGTTAAGTGCCATAGTTGGAATCCTTTCAGGTTTATTTGGGGTTGGTGGAGGTTTTTTAATGACACCGTTCTTAATTTTTTTAGGTGTACCACCAGCTTATGCAGTAGCAAACGAAGCTAACAATATTCTTGCAACCTCTGTTTCAGGGTCAACAACACATTATTTAAAAAATACTTTAGATTACAAAATGGGCTTATTAATTGTAGTAGGTGGTAGTATAGGAACAGCACTTGGAATTTATACCTTTTCATATTTTAAAGGGATAGGAAAAATAGATACCGTTATCTCATTAGCTTACATGTATATATTAGCAATAATTGGTTCATTGATGTTAGTTGAAAGTCTTAGGGAGATAGACAGAGCTAAAAGAAATATTGTGGTTAAAAAAAAATTACATGTTCATTACTGGATACATGGTCTTCCACTAAGAATGAGATTCCCAAAATCAAAATTATATGAAAGTATTTTTACTCCAATAATAATTGGATTATTAGTTGGTTTTATAGCTGCTATTATGGGTATTGGTGGTGCTTTTATTTTAGTACCTGCGATGATTTATATTATTAAAATGCCTACAAAACTAGTTCCTGGAACTTCATTGTTTGTAACTATTTTTGTAAGCGTTATTGTAACTTTTTTACATTCATTTAATTATGGCTCAATCGATCTATTGTTAGTAGCGATGTTAGTTGTAGGCTCTATCATTGGTGTTCAAATAGGACAAAAATTAGGTGAAAAAATTAACAGCTCAGGATTGAGAGCATTGTTAGCTATCTTATTATTAGTTGTTGGTATAGCAATTGCTTATGAAACATTTTTTGCTGAACAATCTTTAGCTGAAATATCAACTGTTTCTAATTCAGATTTAAACTTTTTCTCAAAATTTATTCAACAATTTTCAGAAGAAATGCCATTCTTCTATGGATTGTTTTCAATTTTGTTTGCTATTTTTTTAGGAGTTTCTGCAGCATTTATTAGAAGATTTTTTTCTAACTTTAAGAAAAAAATGTTAATAAAATCTTAACCTAGAAAATTGATATAAAATTCAATTGATAAAATACTAACAATTCCAACTGTAGCCATTCCAATAAAGCCAACTACAAAAGGTTTGTAGCCCATATTTTTCAAATCTCTTAAATTGGTAGATAGCCCAATTGCTGCCATTGCCATTGTAAGAAATACTTTGGATGACGCTTTAATAAAGTGAACTATATTTACCCAAGTCTCATTATATGAGCTTAAAAAAACTTGATCTCCAACATTTCTTAAAATGATCATTCCAACAAACCCTAAAACAAAATAAGGAAAAATAGACACTATTGAATAGTCTTTTTTAACAGTGTTTTGTCTATTATATAAATACGCAAATAAAGGGATCATAATTACTAAAAAGGTATTTCTTATTAGCTTTGTAACAGTTGCGATATTCATTGTTTCCGGACTATTAAATTGCTGATCATAAATAAGTCCTGCAGCAGCCACTTGAGATGTTTCGTGAATAGATGTT
>JAFJTK010000049.1 GCA_017880265.1 Candidatus Pelagibacter sp.
AGTCTTGGTCCTTTGTTTTTAAAATCTTCAGGTTTCATAGCACTATTATTTGAACAACTTGTAGTTAAGATTATTGAAATTATCAATAAAATAGATCTGATTATATTTATATGACGCATTATAGTCTCCAGTATATGTTATTTGTTTTGAAGTGAGAACTGAATTAAGTCAATATTTTTTGATTTAAAACCTGCTTCACAATATGAGAGATAAAATTCCCACATTCTTTTAAAAGTTAAATCAAAACCTTGATTTTTAATTAAACTCCACTTTTTGTTAAATTCATCTCTCCAAATTGCCAGTGTATTTGCATAATGATCAGCATATGAAATATATGAATTAACACTAAGTCCATTCTTAGATACAAGTTTGTTTATTGTATTTTTATTTGGCAAAAATCCACCTGGAAAGATGTACTTTTGAATAAAATCTTGTTTATTTTTATATCGATCATAAAGACTGTCATCAATCGTTATTGCTTGAATTGCTGCTTTGCCACTATCAGTCAAATTGTCTTTTATAGTTTTAAAATAACTTTCTAAATAATTTTGACCAACTGCTTCAATCATTTCAATTGATGCAATCGAGTTATATTTACTGTTTAAATCTCTATAATCTTTAATTTCAATATTTACTTTTTCATTAAGTCCACAATTATGAATTCTCTCTTTAGCATACTCAAATTGTTTCTTTGAAATCGTAATACAGTCTAATTTGACATCATAGTTTTTGCCTAAATATTCAGCAAATCCACCCCATCCACAACCTATCTCTAGAATTTTATCTCCATTATTTGGCTGAATTAAATTTATTAATTTTTGATATTTATTGTTTTGAGCCTCTGCTAAATCTTTATTTTGTTCATCAAATATTGCGCTTGAATAAGTAAGTGTTTTATCAAGCCAAAGTGAAAAGAAATCATTTCCAAGATCATAATGTTTAGCAATATTTTCCTTGCTTCTACTTTTTGTATTTTTAATGAATTTATTTTTAATATAGTTTAAAAATTTTAAATCTAATATTCCTGCAAATTTATGGACAATATTAATATTCCTTGCTGCTAATTCAATTAAATTGGATAAGTTACTAGTCTCAAACTCATTCCTCATATAACATTCTGCTAAACCAACACTTCCACCTTTAATCAAATTATAGCTTAATGCTGAAGACTTAATCTTTAAATCTGCTTTAAGTTTATCTTCATAATTTCCAAATTTTAAAAGTTCTCCCGAAATTGAAGTAATTTCTAAATAACCAACACTTATTCTTTTAAGAATATTAAAAATAATTTTGTCAGCTATTTTATGTAAAATCATTAATTTTCAATTGTTATATTATTTCTAATTTTAATTTTTTTCTTGATAAATTTAATTCCTTTTGCCCAAAGTTTAAACGCTTCATAATGTATCGCTATAATAATTTTAAATGTCATTATTGGGTGTTTTAGGTATGATTTAATCAAATATTTTGTGTTAAAATCACTTCTAATTCCATCTTGAGATGCATAAAGAATTTTATCTTTACTATCATATTGATCAATTATAACTGAAATTTTATTACCTGGTTTTAATAACCTAAAAAAATAATTACAATTCATGTCAATAAATGGTGATACATGAAATTTTTTTGAGCAATTATTTTGAATTAAATTAGAATCTTTTAATACTTTAAAAATATATGTATGTTGTTCACCAAACGTATTCTTAACTTCATATAAAATTGAAATTAATTGGCCCTCTAAATTGTAAACATAAAAAACACTTAAAGGATTAAAAACAAATCCAAAAATTCTTGGATAACATAAAATTTTAATCTTTATATCTTTGTGTTGTATATTATTTTTTTCTAAGTTTTTTTGCACCCATAATTTCAGTGAACTTCCATCTCTTTCTCCATGATCTTTTTCATGAAAACTAATTAAATTAAATTTATTGAATGAAAAAAAATTAACTTTTTTATCTAAAATTTCTAGTTCTGAAAGATCTAACAACAGTGAAAAAACTTTATACTTAAAGTGATGAACTTTTGGTTTAAATCTTTTATGAATTACTTGTCCGTTATAAATAGCTGAATTAATCATTGATGGTTTTAAGCATTTCTATTGAAGATTTTATTCCATCTTCATGAAATCCGTAACCAAAATAACTACCAGCAAATAAAGTATTATTAATATTTTGAATATCTTTTAGTTTTGATTGATTATTCAAGGCGTTTTCATCGTAATAAGGATGAGTGAATTCAATTTGATTGTATATTTTTGAGCTATCAATCTTAAAAAATGGATTAATTGTAAG
>JAFJTK010000130.1 GCA_017880265.1 Candidatus Pelagibacter sp.
CATACTTGCTAGTAAAAGAGCCGAAGCCGTTGAAATATTAAGTGTATGCATACCATCGCCACCAGTACCACAGGTGTCAATACAATTTTCTACGTTTACTCTTTTAGATTTGTTTCGAAGTATATAAACACCCCCAGCAATTTCTTCAGCAACTTCTCCTTTTTCAGACAATAATGTTAAAAAACTGAAAATTTGTTCATCACTTGCTTTACCACTCATCAATATTTCAAAAGCAAGTTTACTTTCTTCAAAATTTAGATTTTCTTTATTTTTAAGTTTAGTTAAAATTTTTTCCATATACCTAGTTGTTAATAAAGTTTCTTAATATTTTTAACCCTAATTTTGTTCTAATGCTTTCAGGATGAAACTGCACACCATGTATGTTAAATTCTTTATGTTGAACGCCCATAATCACTCCATCATCAGTTTCAGCAGTAATCTCTAAATCTTTAGATAATGAATCCCTATCAATTATTAAACTATGATATCTCGTAGCTTCAAAAGTGTGTGGTAGATTTTTTAAAATTCCAATTTTTTTAGATTTAATTAGACTGGTTTTTCCATGCATTAATTTTTTTGCTTGAACAATTTTCGATCCAAACACTTGTCCGATAATTTGGTGCCCAAGACAAACACCTAAAAATGGTATTTCTTTATGTAAAGTTTTTAATATATTTATACAATTTCCTGATTGATTTGGATTTCCTGGTCCTGGTGAAATTACAATTTTATCATATTTTTTTTCAATTATTTTTTTTGAAGTGATTTTATCATTTCTTACAACATCAACTTTAGTCTTTAATGACGAAATATAGTGATACAAATTAAATGTAAAACTATCATAATTATCTAATAGCAATATCTTCATTATCTTAAAGCATTAATTAAAGCTTTAGCTTTATTAACTGTTTCCTCATATTCGTTGTTAGGCTTACTATCTGCTACGATACCAGCTCCTGCTTGAACATAGAATTTATTATTTTTTACAACAGCAGTCCTTAGTGCTATACAAGTATCAAATTCTCCATTTGCTGAAAAATATCCAATCCCACCAGCGTAAACTTTTCTTTTGGATGTTTCTAATTCATCAATGATTTCCATAGCTCTTATTTTTGGAGCTCCAGAAACTGTACCCGCTGGAAAACCAGCCAATAATGATTTAAATTTTGAAAATTTTTTATTATACTCACCTATAACATTCGAGACAATATGCATAACATGTGAATATCTTTCAATTATAAAGCTTTCAGTAACTTTCACTGAATTAATTTTGGATACTTTACCAGCATCATTTCTTCCTAGGTCTAAAAGCATTAAATGTTCTGAAAGTTCTTTTTTATCATTAAGAAGATCTTTTTCATAATAAAGGTCTTCTTTTTTAGTTTTACCACGTGGTCTAGTTCCCGCAATTGGTCTAACAGTAATTTTATTATCTCTAAGTCTCACTAATATCTCAGGACTAGCTCCAATGATTTGAAAATCCTGAAAATTAAAGAAAAACATAAAAGGTGAGGGATTTGTAACTCTAAGTTTTTTATAAATTTCAATTGGTTTTTTTGTTAATTTTGCTTCAAATCTCTGGCTTAAAACTACTTGAAAAATATCACCTAATTTTATGTATTCTTTGGCTTTATTTACCATCGCTAAAAATTTAATTTTAGAAGTATTGGATTTAACTTTTATTTTTACGGATTTAGTTAATTGTTTCTTATCAAAATTTTTATTTGATGACTGGTTTAATAATTTTAAAAGATTAGATTTTATCTCTTCGTATCTATATTCATAGTTTAGAATTTTTTCGTCACTAAAAATATTAATTATATAATAAATCTCTTTCTTAAAATTATCATGTATTATAAGAGTTCTTGGACGTAAAAGCCTAACATCAGGTAGATTTAAATCATTTTTGCAATTATTGGGAATTTTTTCAATGTATCTTATAGAATCGTAAGAAAAATAACCTGATATTAAAGAGCATATATTGGGCAGATTTTTAGGTGTGTTAAATTTAAAATCTTCTATAATTTTTTCAATTAGATCTTCAGGTTTTTCTTTTAATTTAATCTTTTTATTTTTTTGAATTAAATATGATTTTTTATTATTGAATTCCCAAATTTTATCAGGATCTTTACCAAATATTGTATATCTGCCTTTAATTTTCCCTTTTTCAACAGACTCAAAGATAAAGCTATTTTTTTCATCTAAAAAGTTATCAATTAAATTCAATATTTCTTCGTCATTCTTAACTTTTTTGGAAGTATAAATAATTTGATTTTTTTTGCTTCTGTGT
>JAFJTK010000033.1 GCA_017880265.1 Candidatus Pelagibacter sp.
TATCTTAAAATGTTTTTTTTTATTCCATAATCAATTGCAACCACATGAAATGAATTTTTGTTATTTTTTTTATATCCTGTTTCTTTTTTCCAAGTTTTAAGACCTTTCCAGATATAGTTTTTTGATGTTGTAACTTTTTCTGCAAGATCAAGATTTTTCAGTCCACTCCATTTAATTGTTGAGTTAGTTAATTTACTAATATTAAATTTAGCAGTTTTAGAATAAGCGATAGTTCCTTTTGGGGCACCATTGTCTCTTATGAAATTAGTTAAACTTCTGGTATCTAAACCTGTAATTCCAACTATTTTATTCTTCTTTAGCCAGGCATCTAAATGTTGAAAAGATCTGTAATTTGATGGCGATGTTATTTCTGAATTAAATATTACACCTTTTGTCCAAATTTTATCTGACTCGTAATCTTCTTTATTAGTTCCAACATTACCAATGTGAGGGAAAGTAAAGTTTATAATTTGTCCAGCATAAGATGGATCTGATATTATTTCTTGGTAACCTGTAAGAGAAGTATTGAAGCAAACTTCTCCAGTTGCTTCTCCTTGATAACCAATTCCTATTCCTTTAAAAACCTTCTTATTTTCAAGAACTAAAACGCCTGTACTAATTTGTGAATTTTTTGAGTTAGTTTTTTTTGCTTTTTTGATCAATTACAACTCATGAGTTAAAGGTTAATACAATAATTGCATTATTATCGCAACAGAGATGTATTATAAAATTGTAAAAAAACAATTTTTCTTTTGAAGAATTTTATCTTTCAAGTAGATTAAAAAATTATGGCATTAAAAGAAACTATCGAGACAGAATATAAAAACGCTTTAAAAGCTAAAGATAAAACTAAAATATCAACCTACAGGTTAATTTTATCATCAATCAAAGATTTAGACATTGTAAATAGGTCGGGTCCCAACAAAAAAGATACTGATGATGAAGATATCAAGAAGCTTCTAAAAAAAATGGTTAAACAAAGAGCCGAATCAATTGATATTTATAAGAAAAATAACAGAACAGATCTTTTGGAAATTGAGCAAAATGAATACGAAATTTTAACAGCATTTTTGCCTAAGCAACTTGGTGAAGAAGAAACTAAGAAAATTTGTGCTGAAATAATTTCTAAACTTGGAGCAAGCTCAGTTAAAGATATGGGTAAAGTAATGGGTGCGCTTAAAAAAGATTATGCTGATGAAATTGATTTTGCAAAAGCAGGACCTTTAATTAAGGAATTATTGGGCAACTAATGAAGTACCCTAAAGACTATTTGGATGAAATTAAGACAAGGCTTAAAGTTTCAACAGTTGTATCAAAATCAGTTGCCCTAAAGAAAAGGGGCAAAGAATACGTAGGTTTATCTCCGTTTAAGACTGAAAAAACCCCATCATTTACAGTTAATGATGAAAAAGAATTTTATCATTGTTTTGCAACTTCAGAGCATGGAAATATTTTTGATTTTGTAATGAAAACTCAAAATTTGAAATTTGGTGAAGCAGTCAAATACTTAGCTCAATTAGCTGGAATGCAACCTTATATGTTTTCAAAACAAGATGAAGAAAGAGAGAAAAAATGGAAAGAGTATTTATCAATATATAGTCAATATGTTGATTTTTATCATAGTGAGTTATTAAAAAATGAAGCTTATTCTAATGCCAGAGACTATTTAAAGAATAGATCATTAGGCAAAGATGAAGTTAAAAAATTTAAAATTGGTTATATTGAAAAAAATCCAAGTTTTTTTGACAAACTTAAAGATGAATTTAGTGAACAAACTTTAGTTGAAAGTGGTTTGTTTTATTTTGACGAAAAAAAAAAAGTTTATGTTGAAAGATTTAGAGGACGTTTAATTTTTCCAATTAATAATATTTCAGGCCAACCAATAGCCTTAGGTGGAAGAATAATAGAAAATTTAGATTACTTAGCAAAATATATAAATTCACCAGAAACAACTTTTTTTAAAAAAGGTTCAAACTTATATAATTTAGATTTAGCTAGAAAATTATCTAATAAATTAGATCATATTTATTTAGTTGAAGGTTATATGGATGTAGTTGGTTTGAGTAAAAATGGAATTGAAAACGTAGTTGCAAACCTTGGTACTTCATTAACAGATAAACAAATCTTAACTTTAAATCAATTTTTTGATGATATTATTATTTGTTTTGATGGTGATGAAAGTGGGTATAAAGCTGCTCTCAGAGCTGCCGAAAATTCTATTAGAGAATTGAAACCTGAAAAACAAATATCTTTTTTGTTTTTACCAGACAAAGAAGATCCT
>JAFJTK010000037.1 GCA_017880265.1 Candidatus Pelagibacter sp.
TTATCTTGAAAAGTTTTTGCATCTACATTGCCATTTGCTTCTTCAAGCATTTTTTTGGCATTTTCTCCAAAAATTTTATAAACACCTTCACATTTGATTATTGGATCAGACATAACTTGTAATTAGGTTATACGAAATTAAGATAAATTAAAATCGATATAATTATTTTTTTCCTCCTTAAAAATTTTTTATATAATAAACTCTTGTATCAATTCCAGTGCTTAAAAAACTTAAAGCTTCACCACTAACAGTAATAGTTTCATCAACACCAACATTTTCTCCACTCACTACAAATCCTGCAAAACATTTATTTTTTTCCTTGTCCCATTTTACAAATGTGTCGCTTATTTTATTACCATTCATTGTATATAGCTCGTGAGCTCTATAGTTTAAAAAATTTGCACCCATTATTGCGCGCTGTGGAATAAGCTTTGTAGCATTACAAACTTTCTCATACACTTCATCGGTAAGTCTAAAATGATCAGTTCCATCAAAAGATACTAAAATTCCTGATGGCAAACTTGAGATTAATTTGTCTAGTTTTCTTGCTTCAGCAATTCTCTCTTCTTCAATTTTCATTTTTGCAACAAGCTCATCTCCTTCACCAAAAATATTATTTAAGACAGCGAAAGATAAAATTACAATTACCATTAACAGTGCTAGACCACCAAATTGCTTGGTAGTTTCTGGCAACTCTTTTATTTTATGTAAATAATTTTCTTTTGACACTACTCTTGCAACTTTCCATTAATCCATGTTCCTGATTTTTGTTTTCCATCAGACCAGGTAAAAGTACCTTGGCCATTCATAAATCCTTTCGCCCACTCACCTTCATAAGTTGAGCCATCAGGAAAACTTAGAGTTCCAATACCACTCCACTCACTATTTTTAAATTCACCTTTATAAATATATCCATTTGGCCAGGTTTCAGTGCCTTGACCATGTTTTTTGGTTCTAACCCACTCACCTTCATAAGTTGTTTTGTCAGTGTAAATCCATTTTCCATAACCATTTTCACAATTTCCTTCTTTACAGCCCGTACTTCTAGCAAATGCTGAAGATGTGATTAACAAAGTTAAAATTATGGTGGTGATATATTTTTTCATACTTATATCTTACACAAAATCATTTAAAAAAAAATCCCCCCCAACATATTGTTGGGAGAGATTTATTAATTTATTTGCTTTTGACCTTACTTAGTAAAAGCTTGCCAAACACTCTTGTTATCAGCTAACCATTTTTTAGCTGCATCTTCATGAGTCATTTTGTCAACGTCAACTAAAGCTGCCATTGCACCAATTTGACTTGTAGAGAATGACATTTTTTTGAACGCTGCTGCTGCTGCAGGATGAGTTTTTGGAAAATCAGCATTTACTGCTTTTTTCAAATAACCATCTGGCGAACCACATTTTCCATCTCCACCGTCTTCTGGTCTACAACCAGCAGTATATGGAGGAAAGTCGATAAATGTAAAACCAGCACCATCTGTAAAGTTTGGTGTCCAGTTAAAGATAATTGTTCCTCTTCCTTCTTTTTCAGCGGCTGATAATTCTGCCCAAAGTGCATCTGCACTTCCAGCAAATTTAACCATCCAAAGATCTCCTAGACCTAATGCATCAACCCTTTGAGGTATTAAATCTCCATGCCAAGTTTGAGGACCTTCAAGCATTCTTCCTTTTCCGCCTGAGTCAGGTGTTACGAAATTCTTCGCACAATCAGGATTTTTTAAAGCAGTCCAATCTGGTAGACCTGGGCATAATCCTTTATCAGTAACCCAGTTAGGATAACCCATATCCTCTAGAGTTCTTGCTTCGTGATCACCCCAATCAAGTAAACCACCTTTATCTAATGCTGTAGTAAATGACTTACCAAAAGCAGATTCCCATACTTCATGAGAAATAGATACGTCACCAATTCTAATTGACTCGTATACAGCTTGAGAGTCAGCATTTACATAGCTAACATTGTTACCCATACTTTCGAAAATTCCACCAATAACATAAGCCATTACAATTTGGCTTGACCAGTTATGAGTTGGGATTACGATAGGTTTTTTGCTATCTGCTGCGTTAGATATTCCTGAAAAAATTACTACAGAAATTATCAGAGCAGATATTAATGATGTTATTTTTTTCATTTTTTACCCCTCTATATTAATATTAATAATCAAAGTATGTTCTTAATTAAACTTCTAGTCAACTCGTTTTGATTAGAATAAACTTATAAAAAATATATATAGTTTTGTTAAAATGTTAGGAACTAGTAACGA
>JAFJTK010000032.1 GCA_017880265.1 Candidatus Pelagibacter sp.
CTCTTTATTCCGCTCGCAGAATTTTCAGGATAACGAAGTTTTACTTTTTGATCATTTTTAAAGATATCCTCAATTCGTTTTTCTAACTCTTCAGGATTGTCTCCTTCTTTAAATTTTACTTTGTATTCGTAGTTTAAAAAGCTTCCAATTCCATTTAACTTTAATATTTCTAATGTTTGTTTTCCAGCTAATGCCCAATCTCCAAAAGCTACAAATCCACTGACATCAGGTACTGATTTAATAATTCCAATGACTGTAAAGTTTTGATCCTGAACTTTAACTTGTTCATTAAGTTTTATGTTAAGCGTCTTTGATAAACTTTCATTGATTAAAATAGTATTTGGTTCTTTTTGCATACGCTCATAAGCACCTGCGGGTTCAAAAACTACTTCACCATATAAAGGATATTTTTCATCAACTGTTTTTATTCTAGTAAACAAAGATTTGTTTTTTTCTCTTCCAGTTGTTGAAAGCATAGTACTAAACTCAATCATTTGAGATACAGTTGCAAACTCTTTTACTTGATTAACTAATTCAAGATTTCCTTGGTTTCGATTGTAATCAATTTCTAAATCACCACCCAAAAGTGCTTTAGCATTATCGTTTAGTTCTTTTTTAAGACTATCTTCAATTGTAAAAATAGCACTTAAGATAAACAGACTAATAAATAGGGTAACAATAATGCTTGAGATTTTATGATAGTTTCTGCTTAAGTCTTTTAAAGCATATTTAAATATCAAACTAAATTCAGATCGATTATTTAATTTTTCCATCTTTTATTTTGATTTTTCTTTTTGCTTTATTTGCAAGTTTTGGATCGTGCGTTACCATAATTAATGATGATCCTTGCTCTTTGACATATTTAAATAAAATATCTGAAATCATTAATGAGTTTTCAGTATCTAAGTTTCCAGTCGGCTCGTCCGCTAAAATTAATTCTGGTTTCATCGCGATCGCTCTTGCAATTGCTACTCTTTGTTGTTCACCACCAGACAGTTGACTTGGTAAATTATTAAATCGATGCTTTAAACCAAATCGATCTAATAAACTTTTTGCTTCATTCTCTGGATTTTTAAAATTATTTAACTCCAAAGTTAGAGCTACGTTTTCAACTGCAGTATAATTTGGAATTAAGTAGAAAGATTGAAATATAATTCCAATATTTTTCTTTCTAATTTCAGATACCTCATCTTCATTAAGTCTTGTAATTTCTTGATTTTGAAAAATGATTTTACCAGAAGTTGGTTTTTCTAACCCTCCAACCAACATAATTAAACTTGTTTTACCAGAGCCACTTTCACCTACCACAGAAACGGTCTCTTTTTTCTTAATAGTAAGATCAATATTCTTTAAAACACTGATATTTTCTTTACCAGTTTGGTATTTGAGATTTATTTTTTTTAATTTAAGAAGATC
This sequence comes from Candidatus Pelagibacter sp., assembly GCA_017880265.1. The sequence continues at coordinate 1,417 of JAFJTK010000032.1, forward strand.
ACTCATGAATAAAAGTTTATTTATAAAAATTTTACTAATCTTTCTAGTGCACATAAATGCATTCGCAATAGAAAAGGTAGTGTTGTTTGGCGATAGTTTAATGGCTGGATATGGCCTGCCTAAGGAACATCACTTATCAGTGGTATTGGAAAGTGATTTTAAAAAAGATGGAATAAATATTAATGTAATCAATGGGAGTGTTTCAGGGAGCACATCTTCTGGTGGATTAAATATTGCTGAATGGAGCTTATCAGAACCTGGTATAGATTTAATCATTTTGGGCTTAGGAGCTAATGATATGCTTAGAGGAATAAAACCTGCTGAAACTGAAAAAAATTTAGAAGAAATAATAAAGATAGCTAATAATAAAAATATTAAAATCATTATTGCAGGTATGGTTGCCCCAACGACACATGGCACTGAATATAAAAAAGAATTTGATGCAATTTATCCAAAACTTTCTAAAAAATATAATTTACCATTGATCCCATTTTTACTTGATGGAGTTGCACTTGATCCAAGTTTAAATCAACAAGATGGAATTCATCCCAATAAAGAAGGAACCATCAAAGTAAGTGAAACTATTAAAAAAAGTATTATTAATATTTTAAACTAAATGAATAAATTTTTATACAATCTCAAAGAAATAAGTATTTACAATACTAAATTTGTTCATTGCGATATTAGTACATGTAGTAATCAACTGGAAAAAACTGTAAGACTTTTTAATGAAAAAAATACTAATCGTTATAAGTTTTCTTTACTTTAGTTATGCTAACGCACAAAATACAAATATTACTATCGATGCAAATTTAAATCTTACCTGTG
>JAFJTK010000059.1 GCA_017880265.1 Candidatus Pelagibacter sp.
ATCAAAATTGTTAAAAAATATTTATTAATTTCTTTAAAATCAAAATTTATATTAGAAAATATTAATTTGTTCATAAATACATTTTTGGGTCGACTAAAGGACAGTATCTGATTTAGAGAATATTTGGTTAATGAATAAATTTTTAAAAATCTTAAACCAGAACTGGTTGAAAAAAAAGAACCTCCAATAATTACTAAAATCAAATAAATAAAGGTTAAATTTGATTGATCAAATTCTAAAGAAATTCCTATATTAGAAATACTACTAACTAAAGATAAAAAACTATAAGTAAAATTATTATCGAAACTAAAAAAAGTAAAAAAAATTGTGACCGTAAATAAAAAATATAAAAGTAAATGAATGTCTTCATAAAAAAAGTTTAAGTTTTTATTTCTTAAAAAAATTAAATTATAAATAAAGAAAATACTAAAGAAAGAAACCAACATTAATAATGAAAAAATTACTATTTGTGTTTGATTTATTAAAATAGATGAAAGATTATTTGAGGGTAAAAAACCACCTGATGAAATTACAGTCATTGATAAATTTAAAGAATTAAAAGATCTTATTTCAAAAATATTTAGAATAATAAAAATAGAAATTGTTATAACTGTATATAAAACAAATATTTTAATGGTTTGTTTTAATGTTTCTGAACTATTAAAAGATATAAAATTTGTTAAGGATTTTTTTAAACTATCATCATAAATATCAATCAAAAAAATTATAGAAAATAAAAAATACAAACCACCAATCCATTGTATTGAAGATCTCCATAATATCAAACCTTGATCAATATGTTTTATGTTATCAAAAATAGTAAAACCTGTTGATGTAAATCCTGAAACAGTTTCAAAAATAGAATTTAAAAAAGTTAAATTATAAATACTAAAATAAAATGGTAATGACAAAACCAAAGGCAATAAAATATAGCCCAAAAAAACGGTTAATATTTTTTCAAATATAGTTGGTTTTTTTTCAATCTCTTTTAATCTATAGAAAAGCAATCCAATAACTAATGATGAAAATAAACTATAATAATATGTGTTGAGATTTAAATATAAATTAAAATAGTATGAGTAGATGATATTTAAAAAAGAAAAAATCGATACTAATATAAAAAAGAAACTTAGATATTTTACTCTGAAAAGAGACATCAATATTTATATAGAGCTTATTCTAAATATGTTTTCTACCACTGAAATTGAGTCTTTTTTGGCTAAAAAAACAACTCTATCATCTTTTTGAAAGACAAAATTTGATCTAGGAATTATCACTTTATCATCTCTTAAGACTGCCCCTATTCTTATTTCTTCTGGCAAGTTTGAATTTTTCAACTCTTTATTTATTAATTCTGATGTCTCAATAATTTCAGCTTCAATTACCTCATACTCACCATTTAAAATTGTATAAGCCGTCTCAATGGTTCCTTTATGAATATGTTTTAAAATACTAGAGACTGTATTCATTCTTGGATCAATTAAATCATCAATTTTTAGTGAGCTTTGCAATAATGAATAGTTAGGCTTATTAATTAAAGCCATAGTTCTTTTATCATCAATTTTTTTGTCATCTTTTGCAAATTTTTCTACAAGAACACTTACCATTAAATTATCTTCATCATCATTTGTTAATGCTAAAACAGTTTCTGCTTCTTCTAAATTTGCTTCAATTAAAACTTCTTCGTCAAGGGCATCGCCGTTAATGATAATTGTGTTATTTAATTCATTAGCTAGAAATTCTGATCTATCTTTATCTTTTTCAATTATTTTAACTCTTGCAGCATCTAAACTTTCTTCAAGATTCTTTGCAAGATTAAAACCAATATTACCCCCACCAACAATTAATATTTTTTTAGAAACTTTTTCATTGTGTCCAAACGCTTCTAATGTTTGAGACATTTGAGAGGAATTTATAATTACATAAATCTTATCATCTTTTAAGATTTCATCATTTTTTTTAGGAATTAAAAATTTTTCTCCTCTAATTACTCCAATAATATTTGCATCAAGATTTGGGTGTTTTTTTGTTAATTCATTAAGCTTGATATTTATTAAATTACAATTTTCATTAATTAAAATTTCAAGTAGTCTAATTTTATTTTCAGCAAAAGGAACGCTATCCAGGGCTCCTGGAGCCTCTAGTTTTCTTTGTATGGACTTTGCTATTTCTAATTCTGGTGAAATAATTACGTCAATTGGTAAATTTTCTTTATTATAAACAGTTGT
>JAFJTK010000102.1 GCA_017880265.1 Candidatus Pelagibacter sp.
TGAAATTATAACCATTATGATTGCAGGAACAGTAATCCAAAGTGCAAATATTCTTGCTGATGAACTAGTAACTCTATCTCTAGGTACTAAGAATTTAAAGTATCCATCTTGATATTTTATTCTTAAGTCAATTAATTCTTTATAACTGGTAGTATCAAACCAAAATTCTTCTGTACCAAAGCTTGATTTCAATTCTCGTCGAAGTGTTCTATCAATGGGACTAAACCATCTTTCAGTATATTTATTTTCTAAATTTTTATTTTTAACAAGTTCTATGTTTAGATCTATGAATAAAGAAAATTGATTTTTTAATTCGTCTTTATTTGATTCTTCGTTGCCATAAACCTCAACAAACAAATTAATTTCATTAATTAATGCTCTAGTCATTCCTTTGTTAGTTTTAATCCAAAGACTGTCAAAAAATACTATTGTTATAACTAATTGAAGAACCAACACTGGTACTGCAACAATTAAAAGAGCTCTGTAAAATAATCTTTTAGGAAGTATATCTTTTAAAAAGTTACTCAATCCAGAGAACATACCCAGCACCTCGTATTGTTTGTAAAAATTTTGGATTCTTAGGATCTATTTCAATTTTTTTTCTTAATCTTGTAATAATGACGTCTATAGATCTCTCTTTATCAAGTTCAATTAACTGACCAATATCCTCCCTTGAAAATGTTTTGCCAGGATTATTAATCATTTTTTCTAAAATTATTTTTTCTGTATTATTAATTTTAAATTCCTTATCGTTCTTGTGTATCAAAAGTTTATTCAGATCTATTTTAACATTTGCAAATTCAATAATTCTGACCTGTTCAGTTTTTAAAGTTTTGTCTAAAATATTTTTAATTCTTAAAATTAGCTCTTTTGGTTCAAATGGTTTTGGCAAATAATCATCTGCACCAGTCTCTAGACCCTCAACTCTTTCATTTGCCTCTCCTTTAGCGGTCAATAGGATAATAGGGGTATCTAATTTTTTTTTATGATCTTTAATAAATTCTAACCCATTTTTTCCAGGCATCATTATATCTAAAATAATTAAATCAAATTTAATGATACGAATTTTTTCTGATGCGTCCTCAGCACTATCTGCAGTTGTGACTAAAAAATTATTTTCATTTAAGTATTTTTTGACCAATGATCTTATTCCATCATCATCGTCAACAACCAGGATATGAGCAATAAATTTATCCATTAATAATTTTACTTAATACATTATCAAAGTTAATCACTTCCTCTGAACTTGAATTAAGTAATGCGTTATAAATCCTTTTTTTTTGTAAATCGAAAATTTCGTTAAATATTTTTTTTCCTTTTTCATTCAAAAAAACATGTTTTACTCTTGTATCTTGATCGTCTTTTTTAAAAATTATAATTTCTAATTTGATTAAATCTTTAAGCACTCTATTTAGGCTTTGTTTTGTTACTTTTAATCGTTTTAATAGCTCGGAAATTGAAATACCTTGATACATCGATAACAGGTGGATAACTTTATGATGAGCTAAACCAATAGAATATCTATCTAATACCTTTTTTGCGTCTGAAAATGTTTCTCTGTAGCTTACAAATAATTTCTCAATTAAATCTTTTAGCTGTTCATCTTTTAAATATAAAAGTTCTTTCATTATAGGTAAGTTATATTGACATATTAAAGATACAAAGATAATTTTCACTTATAATTTAAAAAATTTCATACATGGTACCGTACGATAAAAGAACTGGAAAAATTTGGTATAATAGTGAGCTAGTTGATTGGGCTGACGCTAAGATACATGTTTTAAATCATGGACTTCACTATGCCAGTTGTGTTTTTGAAGGAGAGAGAGTTTACGATGGCTCAATATTTAAATTAGAGGAGCATACTTCAAGACTTTTTTATTCAGCAAAAAGAATGGGTATGACAATTCCTTATTCAGAAAAAGAAATCAATGATGCCTGTAATAAAATTATTTCAGTTCAAAATGTAGAAAATGGCTATGTAAGACCCACTATTTGGAGAGGAAGTGAAATGATGGCAATTTCTGCACAACAAACAAAAATTCATGTTGCTATTGCTACTTGGGAATGGGGTTCTTATTTTGATCCAAAACTTAAAGTGGAAGGCATAAGACTAAATATTTCAAATTGGCGAAGACCAGCTCCAAATACAATTCCTTGGGACACTAAAGCTTCTGGTCTTTACATGATCTGCACTTTATCAAAACATGAAGCAGAAAAAGAGGGGTACACAGACTCTTTAATGTTAGATCACGATGGAAATGTTGCAGAAGCAACTGGAGCAAATATTTTTTTCAAAGATAAAAATGGAGAAATTCACACACCTATTCCAGACTCCTTTTTGGACGGAATAACAAGAAGAACAGTAATCGAGATAGCAAAATCCAAAGGTATAAAAGTTCATGAAAGAAAAATAAATCCATCAGAACTTTCAAGTTTTGTTGGATGCTTTCTAACTGGGACAGCTGCAGAAGTCACACCAGTGTCTTGTATTGCAGAAAATCAATTTAAAGTTTGTGAAACTATAATTGATTTAAATGAAAGTTATCAAGCTTTAGTAAGAAAGAAAAAAGCCGCTTAATCTTTGTTATCTTCTGATATTGCGTGATCTATTCCTTTACGCATATAGTCGTACCCAGTAAAAAGAGTTAAAAATGCAGAAAGCCAAAGAAGAATAATTCCAATTGTTTGAGCATTATAATCTTGAAAGTTTATAATCTTATTTCCTGTATCCCCTGAAAGTAAAAAAGCAATAGATACCATCTGCAAAACAGTTTTTAATTTTGCAAGATTTGATACTGGAAGTTTTATTTGTCCTTTAGCTAAAAATTCTCTTAAACCAGAAATTAATATTTCCCGAGTAAGAATAATTATTGCAGCAATAACTTCATAATGTCTAATGGTTCCATCCATTACTAATAAAATCAAAGCTGTGGCAACAATAATTTTATCTGCAATTGGATCTAATAACTCTCCTAATTTAGATTCTTCCCCAAGCATACGTGCCAACATTCCATCTAAAAAATCAGTAAATGAAGCAACAATAAACAATATTAATGCAGTTAAATCTCCATAAAAACCAGGAAGATAAAAGGCCAAGACAAAGAAGGGGACAATTATTATCCGTCCAATTGTTAATATGTTTGGAATTTTTTTAAGCATAATTATTCGTGAAAGAAGTTATATATCTTTTTTGCAACTTTTTCCTCAACACCTTCTACAGACTTTATTTCATCAAAACTAGCGGACTCAACAGATCTTGCTGAACCAAAATGGTTTAATAATGCCCTTTTTCTAACAGCTCCAATACCGTCTATTTGATCTAACAACGATTTTGATAATCCTTTTGCTCTTTTGGCTCTATGTGAGGTAATTGCAAATCTATGTGCTTCATCTCTAAGTCTTTGCATGAAGAATAAAGTTGGATCATTTTTTTCAAATTTATAGCTTTTACCATTGTAGAAAAACGTTTCATCTCCACTATTTCTAAATTTACCTTTCGCAATAGCAATCATTGGAAGATCATGAAGACCCAATTCATCTAACACCTCTTTAGCTGAGGAATATTGTCCTTTTCCACCATCAATTAGAATTAAATCTGGAAGCGTTAAATAATTTCCTTTTTCTAAAATTGCCCTTTTAAACCTTCTAGATAAAACTTCTTTAAGCATAGCAAAATCATCTTGCTCAGTTCCTTTTATTTTAATATCAAACTTTCGATATCTCTTTTTAACAAAACCCTCGTTCCCAAAAGTGACCATGGCTCCAACACTATTTGTTCCTGAAATATGACTATTGTCATACACTTCAACTAAGTTGATTGTACTCTTTAGATTAAATTTTTTAGCAACCCCCTCAAATAAATTTTTGTTATTATTCGTTTCATAAAGCTTTCTGTTTAATGACTCTTTTGCATTTTTTTCAGCCATCGCGACAACTTTTGCTTTTGTTCCTTTTTTAGCTGTATTGATGGAAATAGTATTTCCTTCTTTTCTACTCAAAGTTTCTTCTATTAGCTTTTTATCTTTTATATCGCTGTTGATAATAACTAATTTAGGAACAGTTTTATTTTCATAAAATTGCATTAAGAATGAAGACATAATTTCCGATACATCTTGATCAGGATCATGTTTAGGAAAGTAAGCTTGATTGCCCCAATTTTGTTTTGACCTATAAAAAAACACTTGAATACAAGCTTTGCCAGATTCTTTATATCCAGCAATTACATCAGCATCAACTAGATTAGCTTCATTAATTCTTTGAGAGGATTGAATTATATTTAAAGATTTTATTCTGTCCCTATAAATTGAAGCTTTTTCAAAATCAAGTTCGTCACTAGCAGCTTCCATTTCTTTAGAAAGGTTTTTTTGTATATCTCTTGATTTGCCTGATACAAATTGAATTGCTTGATCTACTGTTTTTTTATAATCAGATTTATCTATATAACCAACACATGGTCCAGAACATCTTTTAATTTGATACAGTATACATGGTCTTTTTCTATTTTTAAAAGTTCCATCATCACAAACCCTTAACTGAAATATTTTTTGGAGCATTTTAATTGTCCAATTAGCAGTACCTGCGGATGCAAAAGGACCAAAATAAAAACCTTCTTTTTCTTTTTTCCCTCTGTGCTTCATTACTCTAGGCCATTGTTCTTTCTCACCAATAAATATGAAAGGAAATGATTTATCGTCCTTAAGCAAAATATTAAATTTTGGCTTATGTTTTTTAATTAAATTAGCCTCTAAAAGTAAAGCTTCACTCTCATTTGCTGTAGTGGTGATTTCAATTTTAAAAGTCTGAGATAGCATTCTCTCTGTTCGAATGATGTGATTTTTTTCAGCAACATAACTTTTCAATCTATTGGGTAAGTTTTTAGCTTTTCCAACATAAAGAATATCATCTTTATGATTGAGCATTCTATAAACCCCAGGGCTTTTAGGAATAAGTGGTAGCTCTTTTTTTATTACTTCTTTTCCAAGTTCAGAGCTTTTCATGACTTCTTTTTTTGGTAATTTGGATACCAACAGAGGTACATTCTTTTAATATCTCTAATTTTTCTATTTGCAGCATTATTTTGCCGATACGTTTATCTTTAAAAAGCACATCAAAAACATCTTCTGCCAGAGTTTCTAAAAAGTTGTAGTGCTTATTTTTGGTAAGTTTTTTAATCAATTTTACTATTTGCCCATAATTGACAATAGATTTGATATCTTTATCACTGGTTGGTTTTTTATCCTCGTAATCAATCTCAAGGCTAAATTTTACTTTTTGAGGTTTCTCTTTTTCAAATTCGTAATAACCAAGTTTTAAATCTAAGGTTAGTTCTTTAATAAGAATTTTTTTTTCGTAATTAAAAAGACTTTTATTTTTATCTAATTTTACAACTTTTAAATTACTTCTTTTCATTCTTTGCCTATTACATCTGGAGTTTGCCAGTTTAAATTTTGTCCACTATCAATTGCTAACACTTGTCCTGTAATTGAACTGTTTTTGATAAAAAAGTCAACTGCATTACAAATTTCATTTACATCCACCTGTTTTCTTAAAGGGGTTGCTAAATACTGTTTTTTAAAGTGTTTATCAGTTTGTCTTTGATTTTTAATTGTTGGACCCGGGGCTATTCCATTCACTCTGATATTTGGAGCCAAACTCATAGCACTTGTTTTTGTTAAAGTATAAAGACCAGTTTTACTTATAGTATAAGAAAAAAAATAAGGAGTGAGCTTAAATACTCTTTGATCAATAATATTAATAATATTGTTATTCTTGCCTTTAATATTTTTTGCAAATTCTTTAGATAATAATGCTGGTGTTCTTAAATTTGTTCTTAAATGTTTACCCCAACTATCCGTAGTAAAATTTTCCAATTTATCATTTTCAAAAAGGGATGCATTGTTAATCAGACAATCAAAATATTTTAATTTAGATTTTGCAAATTTAACTATCTTATTTACATCTGTTTCTTTACTTAAGTCTCCTTTGACCAAGTAAATCTTAGTACCATTTTTTTCTAATTCTTTTTTTAAGCTTTCTGCTTTTGATTTTGATTTATTATAATGGATTAATATTTCTTTATTGGGTCCAGATAATTTTCTTGCAATTGCAGCACCCATTCTAGTAGCACCACCAGTTATAATTATTTTGTTTGCTTCCATTTTTTCTTTCCTTTTTGTGCTCTAGTACCTGGCAAACCCATAGTTGATCTTCCTTTTGGATATATTTTATTATTGGAACTATATTTTTTTACCTTTGGATTTAAAGTAATTTCTAGTTCAGAAGCCTCTAGTTTTCTAATTTCATCTCTAATTTTTGCTGCTTCTTCAAATTCAAGATTTGTTGCGGCTTCTTTCATTCTTTTGTTTAAAGCCTTTAGGTGTTTTTTAAGATTGCCACCAATATTTTCATCTGTACCAACTTTTACATAATCTTTTTCGTAAACACTCTCAAGTACATCACCAATCTCTTTTTTAATAGTTGTTGCGCTTATATTGTTTTTTTTATTGTATGCTACTTGGATAGCTCTTCTTCGATCTGTTTCTTTAATTGCATTTTTAATACTTTTAGTTTCTTTATCTGCGTAAAGAATAACTCTACCATCTAAATTTCTTGCTGCTCTTCCAATTGTTTGTATTAATGAAGTTTCTGATCTTAAAAACCCTTCCTTGTCTGCATCTAAAATCCCAACTAATGCACATTCTGGTATATCAAGTCCCTCTCTTAAAAGATTAATTCCAACTAAAACATCAAACACACCTAGTCTTAGATCTCTCATGATTTCAATACGCTCTAAGGTGTCGATATCAGAGTGCATATATCTTACTTTAATACCATTTTCATGAAGGTATTCAGTTAAATCTTCAGCCATTTTTTTTGTTAAGGTGGTCACCAGTACTCTATAATTGTTATTAATTACTTTTATGCATTCATGCATCAAATCATCAACTTGGTTTTTAGCAGGTCTTATTTCAACTGGTGGATCAATCAATCCTGTTGGTCTAATAACTTGTTCTACATATTTATTTTTTGTTTGTTTTAATTCCCAAGGACCTGGTGTTGCTGATACAAAAACAGTTTGAGTTCGCATTGCATCCCATTCTTCAAATTTAAGTGGTCTATTATCCATACAAGAAGGTAATCTAAACCCATATTCTGCAAGATTACTTTTTCTAGATCTATCTCCTTTGTACATTCCATTTAACTGAGGAACTGTTACGTGACATTCATCAACAAAAATTAATGTATTATCTGGAAAATATTCAAACAGAGTTGGAGGAGGCTCACCTGGTTTTCTACCAGATAAAAACCTTGAGTAGTTTTCAATTCCAGCACAAGAACCAGTTGCTTCGATCATTTCTAAATCAAATTTAGTTCTCTCCTCTAATCTTTGCGCCTCGAGTAATTTATTTTGTTCTTTGAATTTTTTTAATGTTGCTTCTAATTCTCTTTTAATTTTAATTATAGCTTGCTCAATTGTTGGTTTTGGAGTGATGTAGTGACTATTTGCATAAACTTTAATAACATCAAGTTCATTTACCAAATCTCCTGTTAAGGGATCAAACTCTTCTATTTTTTCTAACTTATCTCCAAATAAACTTAATCTCCAAGCACGGTCTTCTAAGTGTGATGGAAAAATTTCTAAGTACTCGCCCCTAGCTCTAAAAGTTCCTCGATAAAAATTTTGATCATTTCTTTTATACTGAAGTGCTACTAATGATTTTATTAATTCTTCTCTGTTATAATCATAATTAGCCTTTAAACTCAAAGTCATTTTACTGTAAGCTTCAACAGAACCTAATCCATAAATACAAGACACACTTGATACAATGATAACATCATCACGCTCTAGAAGTGATCTCGTTGCTGAGTGACGCATTCGATCAATTTGTTCATTTATTGATGCTTCTTTTTCAATATAAGTATCCGATCGTGGAACATATGCTTCTGGCGTATAGTAATCATAGTATGACACAAAATATTCAACTGCATTATCTGGAAAAAAGGATTTCATTTCTCCGTACAGTTGAGCAGCTAATGTTTTATTAGGTGCAAGAATTAATGCTGGTCTATTAGTCTTTTCAATTACTTTTGCCATCGTAAACGTTTTTCCAGATCCAGTTACACCTAGTAATACTTGACTTAACTGGTCTTTATTTGCACCATTAACCAATTGTTTAATTGCTTCAGGCTGGTCGCCTGCAGGTTTAAAATCAGTTTTCATTTGAAATTTTTTTCCACCCTCTAGTTTGGGGCTTATGGCAGGATTTTTATTCTGCACAGCTGTAATTAAATCTTGATAAGTATTCTGCATTATTTATAAAACTAGTAGATTAAA
>JAFJTK010000076.1 GCA_017880265.1 Candidatus Pelagibacter sp.
TGATCTTGTTCCATCTATTGGGTCTATTACCCAAGTATAATCACTTTTAGATTTTTTATGTCCAAACTCTTCACCTATGACTTGGTGGTCAGGAAATTTATTTTTAATTTTGGATCTTATAAATTTTTCAAACGCTTTGTCTGAGCTTGTTACTGGATCATAACCTTTTCCTTTAAGTTTATTAGATACCTTAAAAGTTTTATTTAATTTAGAGTGGTAGAAACTAGTTAAGTCCTTAGCTAATTTATTTAAAAAATTAGCATAAATTGGGTATTTTTTTGAATTAAATTGATCCACATCAATTTCATACTATTTTATTTATATTGAATAAAGTTAAAATTTAAATAATTCTTAATTTTATTTATGAAAATTGAGCTCAACCAAAACAAAATTTACTTTAATAATGGTTCAGTCAAAAAAGAAATTCACCCTTTCTGGTTAAGAGAACGTGTTGATGGTGAGGAATTTTTAGACAAAGGTACTCAACAAAGACTATTCGATCCAACAACATTAAGTAGCGAAATATCTATAAATACAGCAACTATTCATGAACAATTTCTTGAAATAGACTTTAATGATGGCGTTAAATCTAAATTGAATATTGATAAACTTGCCTTAGAATTTTCAAATGAAGATACAGTTATAAGATCTATTCCTAAAATTAAATGGAATTCAACTTTAGAGAATATAAAGAATTTTGAATACAAAGATGGTTTTTTTGATAGCAAAGAAATGCATGACTTACTTGTTTCTTTCTACAAATATGGATTTGTAATAATCAAAAACATTCCAACAGAGGATAATTTCATTGTAAAATTTGCTAATTCAATAGGAAGTGTCAGAAGAACAAATTTTGGAGAATATTTTGATGTTAAATCAAAACCAGATCCAAATGATCTTGCATATACATCATTAGAATTATCACCTCATACAGACAATCCTTATCGTAACCCTGTTCCATGTATTCAGCTACTTCATTGTATTGTAAGTGAAGTTACAGGTGGGCTATCAACATTAGTAGATGGTTTTACAGTTACAGAGGATTTAAAAAAAGAAAATCCAGATTTTTATAAAATTTTATCTGAAGTTAAAGTTAGATTTAAATTTATTGATAAAGATGTTGTTTTAGAAGATTGGTCAGAACTAATTAAACTTGATGATAATAAAAATTTTAAACAAGTAAGATTTAGTCCACGACTAGACTATGTGCCTATGTTAGATAAAGAAAAATTAGACTTATATTATAAAGCACGCAAAAAATTATCGGAAATGTATAACTCTGAAAAATACAGAATAGAGTTTAAGCTTGCTCCAAAAGATTTAATGATGATGGATAATTATAGACTACTTCATGGTAGAACATCATATGAGGTAAAAGAAGGAAATAGATTTTTGCAAGGATGTTATATAGATTACGATAGCACCGAAGGAAAACTAAGACATTTAAAAAGAAAATTTAATATCTAATTTATTTTTTTAAACAATTATTCACTAGTATCGCCATTAGTATCCAAACTATAAAAGTTTCTCCATGACTAAACACATAGTCAGCACCACCAAAACCAGCAATGATATTTATTGCATAGATAATTATAGTTGAAGCAACAAGACTTATTAATAAATCTCTTAATGCGCATAAATATTTCATAAATAAACTTTATAGATATTCAATTATCATGTAAACTTTATTATATGAATAACGTAGGTTTTATAGGTGTTGGATACATGGGCTATGGAATAGCAAAAAATGTTTTAGAAAAAGGAAACAGCTTATTTGTAATCGCCAACAAAAACAGAAAACCAATAGATAGAATTGTAGGTCTAGGTGCAATAGAAGTAAATACTTTAGAAGAATTTAAAGAAAAAAAACTTAATGTTTTAGTTAAATGTGTAACCAATACCCCTATTGCAAAAGAAATTGCTACAAAGTTATCTAATATTTTAGATGAAAATACATTAATCATAGATATTACAACCCACAATAAAACAGGATCAATCGAGACTGAAAAAATTTATCAATCAAATAATATAAATTATGTTGAATGTCCTGTTATGGGAGGGCCTGTCCAAGCTGAGCAAGGTGTTCTAGGTGGTATTGTTGGGGCATCAGAGGCTAATTTCAAGTTAGCAGAACCCTATTTAAAGTTATTTTGTAAAAATTATTTCCACTTTGGTCCAGTTGGAATGGGTGCGAAATCAAAGTTACT
>JAFJTK010000096.1 GCA_017880265.1 Candidatus Pelagibacter sp.
CTCTGTTGCGATAATAATGCAATTATTGTATTAACCTCTAACTCATGAGTTGTAATTGACCAAAAAAGCAAAAAAATCAAACTCAAAAATTTCACAAATCAGTACAGGCGTTTTAGTTCTTGAAAATAAGAAGGTTTTTAAAGGAATAGGAATTGGCTACCAAGGAGAAGCAACGGGTGAAGTTTGTTTTAATACTTCACTAACTGGCTACCAAGAAATTATATCTGACCCTTCTTATGCAGGACAAATTATTAATTTTACGTTTCCTCACATAGGAAATGTTGGAACAAATAATGAAGATTACGAGTCAGATAAAATCTGGACGAAGGGCGTTATTTTTAACTCAGAAATAACTTCTCCATCAAATTATAGATCTTTTCTTCATTTAAATACATGGCTTAAAAAAAATAAAATAGTTGGTCTTACTGGTCTAGATACAAGAAGTTTAACTAACTTTATAAGAGACAAAGGTGCTCCAAAAGGAACTATTGCATATTCTAAAACTGGTAAATTTAATATTAGTAAATTAACTAACTCAACCATTAAATGGAGTGGATTAAAAAACCTTGATCTTGCAGAAAAAGTAACCACATCAAAAAACTATATCTGGAAAGGTCTTAAAACTTGGAAAAAAGAAACTGGCTACAAAAAAAATAATAAAAACTCATTTCATGTAGTTGCAATTGATTATGGAATAAAGAAAAATATTTTAAGATATTTTTCAGACTTTAATTGTAAAGTAACCGTTGTATCTTGCAAAACATCAGCTGATAAAATTTTAGCTCTTAAACCAAATGGAATATTTTTGTCTAATGGCCCAGGAGATCCAGCGGCAACTGGAAAATATGCTATTAAAATAGTTAAAGATTTAATTAATAAAAACCTACCTATATTTGGTATTTGTCTAGGTCATCAAATACTTGCTTTGACGTTAGGTGGTAAAACAAAAAAAATGAAGCTTGGACATAGAGGTGCCAACCATCCAGTTAAAAATTTAATTCATGATAATGTTGAAATCACCAGTCAAAATCATGGCTTTGAAGTAGTGAAAGAAAATTTACCTAAAAATATTGAAATCACTCATAAATCTTTATTTGATAATAGTATCGAAGGAATAAAAATAAAAAACAAACCAGTATTTTCTGTTCAGTATCATCCAGAGTCAAATCCAGGACCTCAAGACAGTGTTTATCTATTTCAAGAATTTATTAACAACATGAAAAAAAATGCCAAAAAGAAAAGATCTTAAAAAAATATTAGTTGTTGGAGCTGGACCGATTATCATAGGTCAAGCTTGTGAATTTGATTATTCAGGAACACAAGCTTGTAAAGCTTTAAGAGATGAGGGTTATAAAGTCGTATTAATTAACTCAAATCCAGCAACAATAATGACTGACCCTGATGTTGCAGATAAAACTTATATTGAACCTATTACTTTAGAAGTTTTAGAAAAAATTCTTAAAAAAGAAAAACCAGATGCAATTCTTCCAACTATGGGTGGTCAAACTGCACTTAACCTTGCAATGGAAGCTGAGAAAAAAGGAATTCTAAAAAAATATAAAATAGAGCTGATTGGGGCAAACTCTAAAGCAATTTCAAATGCAGAGGATAGAAAAAAATTTAGAAAAAATATGATCGATATCGGTTTAGATTTACCTAAATCTGAAATCGTAAACAATATTAATCAAGCATCTAAAGTTTTAAAGAAAATTGGATTACCTGCAATCATTAGACCTGCATTTACTTTGGGTGGTCTTGGAGGTGGTATTGCCAAAAATAAAAAAGATTATCTAAAAATTATTAAAAGTGGATTACACGAGTCTCCGGTAAGCCAAGTTCTAGTTGAAGAGTGTCTAGAGGGATGGAAAGAATTTGAGATGGAAGTTGTAAGAGATAAAAAAGATAATTGTATTATTAACTGTTCCATTGAAAATATTGATCCAATGGGAATTCATACTGGGGACTCAGTTACTGTTGCCCCTGCTCTCACATTAACTGATAAAGAATATCAAGTTATGAGAAATGCATCTATTGCATGTCTTAGAAAAATTGGAGTTGAAACAGGTGGGTCAAATGTTCAGTTCGCAATTAATCCTAAAAATGGACGAATGGTTGTAATTGAAATGAACCCAAGAGTATCTCGTTCATCAGCGCTTGCATCCAAAGCAACTGGATTTCCAATTGCAAAAGTTGC
>JAFJTK010000069.1 GCA_017880265.1 Candidatus Pelagibacter sp.
TGATAGACAACGCCAGGTTTTGGTTCAAAAATTTTTGCTGTATTTACATTTGGAAGATGTGCCATAGCTTGAAATTCGGATGCAACTGCAACGTAATCTTTTGTTTCAGCAACAACAGCAGGTTTACATGCAATTTCATCTCTTAATAATGCAAATCCATCTTTTGTACCTGCAATAAAAGTATAAAAACCATCTAAGTCTTTTAAACTATTTTTTAGTGTTTTTTCTAAATCCTTACCTTTTGATATTTGATTTGAAATATATCCAGCAGCAACTTCAGTATCATTTTCAGAATTAAAGTTTTGCCCATCTTTTATAAGTGACCTTCTTACATTGTTGTGATTTGAAAGTGATCCATTGTGAACCAAACATTCATCTTCTGATGTAGAGTAGGGGTGAGACCCCTGTGTTGTGATTGCGCTTTCAGTAGCCATTCTTGTATGGCCAATTCCATGCGTTCCTGAAAAAGACGATAGTTTAAATTTTTTAACAACATCTTTTGGATTTCCAGTTTGTTTAAAAATATTAATACTTTTTCCATAACCTACTAAAGAAACTTCTGGGACTTCTTTTTTTAATAAATCTATAATTTTGGTAGGTTTTTCACTTGTTTCTAAAACAACATGGTCTGCATAACTTGTAAGTTTAGTCTTTTTTATAAATTTTGATAATTTCTTTTTAAAATTAGTTTCTTTAAGATCATTAAGACAAATAGAATACTTAAAAATATTTTTATTTTCTTTGGTATAAATCGCAAAACCTGCACTATCAGGTCCTCTAGTCGCCATTCCATCTAACATTCCAGATAAAAACTTACCCAAATGTTTTTCATATTTTTTTGTTTTTAAATAGATCCCAACAATTCCACACATAAGTTTTTGGTTTAGTTTAATAAAGATATTAAAAAATCTTTATAGTAGATAAGATTGACTACTACAATGATGATAATAGCCGCTATCACTCCATATTTAGCTTTAGGAAAAACTACCCCTCTCATTTTGGTAGGTCTTAATTCTTCATTTTTTTCTTTATCATCCATATTTTTATTTTAAAAAAAAGGGCGCCACAATTAAGTAGCGCCCAAATTTTTATTTTTAATTACCAATCGGTAACGTTGCTTTTATGATCATTAGCACCATGTCTTTTCTTAGCTAATCTAGAAAGCTCCTCACTTTCAGATTTGTTAGTAATGACATGCCACCCGATCCATATAACTATACCTAGAATAACCAGTAAAGTTTCAGTGGATCCAGCTCCCGGATAAACTGCACCGACAACCTCCTTAGCACTTAAATGATCTATCCAGTTTGTAACTGTAGCCATATTTTTCTCCTTTACCTGGTTGCAGATGAAACTGCTTTTTCATCTTCTTTAGCAGACTCCATCATTTCATAGTCTAATCCAGCTATTTCTACTTCACGAGGGATTCTTAATTTACCCATACCGCTTAGTACTTTAGCTATGATATAGCCTGGTAACATTCCAAGAACTCCAAACATTATTATTGCTCCTAAGAATTGTCCCAGTGGATTGATTGTTGCATAAGTTGATCCGTCCCACATAGCTCCTACACTGTATCCAGATGAAGGATAGCCATTTAAAACAAATCCACAAATTACAAGACCAACAAAACCAGCATAACCATGTACTGCTACTGCACCAACTGCATCATCAATTTTGAACTTACGTTCAACCCAGTAATGTAGTTTGTATGCAATCACAACACCGATCATACCAATGATCATTGCTTGAATTGGATGATATAAATCATTTCCAGCTGAAGCACATATGACACCTGCTAGTCCACTTGAGTAAGTCCAGAAAGGATCGCCTTTGGCGACCACGTATCCGGCCAATAATCCTCCTGATAATGACATCAAGAAGTTAAAGGTAATTCCACTCAGTGTGGTAGGGGTTACATAAATGTTTGTAGCCGTCCAATAGGTTACACCTTCCATTCCGTACTCAGGCCCAAGATCAAATATCGGTATATTACATGCCGCATAAAATCCCCAGAAACCAGTATAAATTAAAAATAATCCAACTGTTACTAGCCAAGGATTTCTTGGTCCTATATTTCTTGGCTCACCACTTGATGAGAATTTTCCAATTCTTGGTCCTAAAACCACTAGAACACCTAAAGCAAATCCACCCGCAATTGCGTGAATTACTCCTGATGCATAAGCATCATGATATCCTAATATTTTAAGCATCCATCCATCAAAGTGCCATCCCCAAGCAGCATCAATTGTCCAAAATACAGATCCAATTGCAATCGCTAAAATTCCAAATGCAAAAGTTGTAATTCTTTCAATGATTGCTCCAGAAACAATTGAAGCAGCTGTCCATGAAAATAGTAAGAATGCAGCCCAGAATACTCCACTTATGTGATCTCCTAAATTGATCGCCATAAATTCTGAGTTAGCTAAATACCATTTAGCACTAAAAGTACTGTCATCAGTAATTAATGCAGTGCTTTCATTCATTATTGAAGGTGCAATTCCAGGTCCTGTTGGAAATGCCCAGTAAATCCACCAACCAAAGAAAAACCAAGTTACTGTAACCAATGGTATCAGCATTGTATTTTTCATAAGAGTATGTTGGTGATGTTTGTATCGAGAAGCTCCAACTTCATACATACAGAAACCGACGTGAATTAAAAACATCAGTACCACTGTTACCCAGTAGTAAAATTCTGTAAATATGGTTGTAAGAGCACCTAACTGATCAGTCATATTCTCTCTCCCATATTAGTTTATGAAACCCTATAAAATTTTATGGGGTGTGACAAACAAAACAATTCTTAAAAACCTAGTGTGAACACTAGGCTTTTAAATAAATATCAACTTATAATTGTGTGATTAAAATTTAAGATAAGCTTTTTTCAAATCAACAAGAGGGTGCTTTGGAGACATTTGAAACTTAACTAAAAGTTCTCTTGCAATCATATCTCTATCTTGTTGGTTGTTTGGAAGTTTGATTGAACTTGGAATAGTTACCCAACCATTTGCATTTCTACAAAATACTGCTGGTCTTCCTTCTTCATAACCCATATGAACATCTTCTAACCAATTAAGATCATCCCATCCCATAGCTTCTACATATTTTTTTAGAAAAGGAGTTATCTTAGAGTAGTCAGGTAAAAGATTAACGTCATATCTATAACCAATCGACTGACCGATCATCTTTTCTCTGGCTGTTTCTTTTTTCTTGCCTAATTGTTGATCTTTACCAGCTTTTGTTTTTTTTATTTTTTTTGTTTTTTTCTTAGCCATGTTTACCTCTATATTTTGTGATAGTTGTCAACACCAACTGTATAGTTAGTTCCTGCTAATGGAACTTTTGCTAAAGCAGATGCTTCTGTAGTTAATGCAGCTAAATCTTCAGGCTCCAAAGAGTGAATATTAGTTTTACCACATGCTCTTGCTAAAAGTTGAGCTTCTAACGTCATTGAATGCAGATAGTTGTAAACTCTAAGAGCAGCGTCATCAGGATTTAATCTAGCTCTTAGTTTAGGATCCTGTGTTGCAACACCAACTGGACAACGGCCTGTATGACAATGGTAACACTCGCCAGCTTTTACACCCATTTCTTTTTCAAAATTAGCCTCAGGTATATCTTTATTGCAGTTCAAAGCGATCATAGATCCAGTTCCAATTGCAATTGCATCAGCACCTAATGCCAAAGCTTTTGCCATATCCGCACCATCTCTAATACCACCAGCATAAATTAAAGTAACTTTTCCAGTTTTACCCACATCATCAATAGCTCTTCGAGCTTCTCTGATTGCAGCAATTCCTGGAATACCAGTATTTGCAGCAGCAATATGCGGGCCTGCTCCAGTTGAACCTTCCATTCCATCTAAGTAGATAGAGTCAGGGTCACATTTTGCAGCCATACGGACATCATCATAAACTTTTGATGCACCAAGTTTTAATTGAATTGGCACTTTATTTTTTGTTAATTGTCTTAACTCTTCAACTTTTAAAGCTAAATCATCAGGACCTAACCAGTCAGGGTGTCGAGCAGGTGATCTTTGATCAATACCAGAAGGCAATGATCTCATCTCAGCTACTTGATCAGTCACTTTTTGCCCCATTAAGTGTCCACCCATTCCAACTTTTTGACCTTGACCAATGAAAACTTCTATTCCATCTGCAAGTTGAGCATGATGTGGGTTAAATCCATATCTTGACTGAATACATTGGTAATACCATTTTTCAGAATATCTTCTTTCATCAGGTATCATTCCACCTTCTCCAGAACAAGTTGCACTTCCAGCCATAGTAGCTCCTCTTGCTAAAGCAGTTTTTGCCTCATAAGAAAGTGCCCCAAAACTCATACCAGTAATGTAAACAGGTATATCAAGTTCAATAGGGTTTTCGCATCTTGGACCAATTACAGTTTTTGTTTCACATTTTTCTCTGTAACCTTCAATTACAAATCTTGTAAGTGTTCCAGGTAAGAAAACTAAATCATCAAATGTTGGAATTTTTTTCATCAATGCCATTCCACGCATTCTGTATCTTCCTAACTGAGCTTTTATGTGAATATCGTCAATTACCTCAGGAGTGAAAATAGCATTATGACCTAATAAACTTTTATTTCTTTTACCTTCTTCATGTGCGTGTACGTCAGCTTTTCCACCAACACTTCCATTACTTTTTTTCTTTTTAGTTTTTTTCTTAGGCATTAAATTGCTCCTTTCTTCTCAGTAGGTTCTAAATTATCGTAGTTCCATAATTTTTTACCAGCTACAATTTTTTTCATTTTACTTACATCAAAATTTTCACCAATTTCTGCAACTTTTAATTTTCTTTTCAACCAATCTTGGTCACTTTTTGTAAGTTCAGCGTCCACAGCGTCACTTCCATAAGATCCAATACTGCCACCGATAAAAATTGTACCATCATACATAGAGTCACCTAAATTTATTCCAACATCTCCAAGAATAATTATTCTTCCTCTTTGCATCATGAAACCTGTAAATGCACCAGCATCACCACCAACAATGATAGTTCCACCTTTCATATCGATACCAGTTCTAGCACCAACACTACCTTTACAAATTAAATCTCCACCTCTAATAGCTGCACCAAAACAAGATCCTGCATTTTTTTCAATAACAACTTTACCAGCCATTAAATTTTCAGCACAAGACCAACCAACTCTACCGTTAATTCTAACAGTTGGACCATCGCATGAACCCATACCAAAATAACCTAAACTTCCTTCAAAAATTAAATTTAATTTATTTAGTATTCCAACACCCAAACTATGTTTTCCTTGAGGGTTTTTAATAACAATGGTTCCATAGCCTTGGCTCATTAAATTATCAATTTCTTTATTTGCATCTGGAGCAGACATTTCTTTTACATCAAGCTCTGTTCTTTTATTAAAATCAACATCATAAGTGCCAAAATAATAAAAGTTTTCAGCTTCATCAGGGTTAAAAAACTTTTGTTGAGTTCTTCCTGTTAAAACCTCAGTGTGCATACCCATTGATTGGGCTTTTGATTTTTTCTCGCTTGTTTTTAGATTTGCCATACTTTTACCTCCCCATCAAACGGATCATATGTATCAATTTCTTGTGGAAGAACTGACCTGATCGCTATTTCTTCTGAACCCATTGCAACTAAATCATCTGACTCATAAAGTACAAGTGGTTTTGCTGCCATGGTATCTTTTGCCATCCCTAAAGAGTCTTTTGTTGCAACAAAATAAGTAAATACACCATCAAGACCTGATAAAGAGTCTCTCATACCTTCTTCAAGGCTAGCACCTTCTCTCATTTTTTGCGCAATATAAACTGCAATTAGCTCTGAATCACATTCAGACATAAATCTCATGCCCTTGTTTTCAAGCATTCTTCTATTATTCCAATAATTAGTAAGTTGTCCGTTATGAACTACAGACACATCACTAAAAGGATAACCCCAGAAAGGGTGAGCTGATTTAATATCAACACCAGATTCCGTTGCCATTCTTGCATGACCTATTGCATGAGTTCCAACCAATTTATCCAAAGAATATCTATCACATACTGCTTTAGCATTTCCAAGATCTTTAATTACTTCTAGTGATTTTCCCATTGAAAGAATTTCGACACCAGGGATACTTTCAATTTTTTGAGAGAAATCTAATAGATCTTTTTTATCATAAGAAATTTCATATCTTAATGAATAGGGTAAAATTCTTTCCTCTTTTATAACCTTCGCACCTAATTCTGCTAAATATTGATCTACAATTTTTTTTCTTTCGTCATAAACAGAAACATCTTCCATAATAGATGAGCTACCCTCACCAACGTTTTCTCCTACTTTGAAACGCATGATAAAATTTTTGCCATCTGTATCTCCGTATAAAGCGTAACCTGTTGAGTCTTCACCTCTATGTTTTAATGCTTGAAGCATACCTTGTAGTTCACTTCCTACATTTGAAGATTTGCCTCTATGTATTAGTCCAGCTATCCCACACATTTTTTTATTCCTCTCTATGTATATTTTTTTTAAGACCTACGGTAGACAATCAAGATAAGTATCCAGATCCCACTGAGTTGTTGCACCTAAAAATCTCTCCCACTCATCGTTTTTGTACCAATGAAACACTTTATACATTTCATCTGGCATTGCTGATTTGATAACTTTATCTTCAGCTAAACGATCTAATGCTTCACCAAGACTTAAAGGTAATTTTTTAACTTCCTTACCAGCTGCTTGAGCTTCGTACATACTTCTAGACTCTGGTTTTCCTGGATCAATATTATTTGATATTCCGTCATCAAAACATTTTAATAATCCTGAACCCATTAAATAAGGATTGTGCATTGAATCTACTGAACGATATTCAAATCTTCCAGGTGCTGATACTCTTAATCCACAAGTTCTATTTTGATATCCCCAGTCTGCGTAAACTGGAGCCCAAAAACCTGTATCCCATAATCTTCTGTAAGAGTTTACTGTCGAAGATCCAATTGCAGTTAATGCTCCAAGGTGTTTCATCACACCTCCGATTGCCTTTAGACCAACCTTACCAGGTAATTGAACATCTTTCGTATCAGGCATGAAAGTATTTTTTCCACCTTCAACATATGTAAAAACTTCATCCATTGCTGGAATAGATTTATGACCTAATTTATTTAGTTTATCTTTACCACCTGTCCATAAAGACATATTTGTGTGACATCCGCTTGCAGACACACCCATAAATGGTTTTGTCATAAAGCAAGCAATTAAATTAAATTCTCTTGCAACTTGAGCACAAATTTGTCTGTATGTTGAAAGTCTATCTGCGTTTCTTAATACATCATCATACATCCAGTTTAATTCTAATTGACCTGGAGCATCTTCATGATCTCCTTGAATCATATCAAGACCCATAGCTCTTGCATATTTCATAACTTGCATAAACACTGGTCTTAAAGATTCAAATTGATCTATGTGATAACAATATGGTTTAGAAAATCCTTTTCCTGTTGGAGTACCATCTTCATTTTTTGTAAGCCACATCATTTCTGGCTCAGTTCCAACTCTTAATTGATAACCATGTTTTTTCTTAAATTCTTGAGCATGAATTCTTAAATTACCACGACAATCTGAAGTTAAATGAGCACCTGGGTTATCTCTTTCTTCTCTATTTCTAAAACAAGTAACAAATACTCTTGCAACTTTCTTATCCCAAGGAAGTTGACAAAATGTTTCTGGATCAGGGATACCTACAAGCTCTTTTGCTTCAGGACCATAACCTATGTAATTACCATGACGATCTGTAAATAAGTTAGCTGTTGCTCCATAAACTAATTGAAAACCTTTTTCACATGTTCTTTCCCAATGATCTGTTGGAATTCCTTTTCCAACAACTCTTCCAGTTACCGATATGAATTGAAAAAATATATATTCAATACCAAGCTCATTAATTTTTGCTCTAACTTGCTTTACTAATTTAGCTCTGCCTGGTTGGTTAACGTGTTTATCTAGATCAGTCATTTTTATTTCACCCCTCAATGAATTATAATTTATTCAAAGGTAGCTGAAATTTTTATTAGTGTCTAGGCTTGAAGTTTAACTCCAAGGGAACGGACTGTTCGATGTAGGGTGAAGTTCACCTTTCTCGTAACGGTTGAATCTAAACGGTTT
>JAFJTK010000126.1 GCA_017880265.1 Candidatus Pelagibacter sp.
CCTCATCATCTGCACCACCGTCAATATAGTGAAAGATAGGTGATGGTAATCTTTTTTTTGCTAATTTTCTAAAGTCACTAAAATTATAACAATCTTTAATATTCATGACTGTTATTAAAAGTTTTTAATAAAATTAAACATATAACTATTTGCCCCAGGATTTTTGTCTCCTATACTAGCGTTAGATACATGATTATATGATATACCAATTTTTGAATTCTCTGAGGAATTATAAGAAAACTGAATTTCAGATTTAAATTCAAGAGTATGACCTAAATCTTTTCCATCTCCTTTATGATACAAACCAGGTGCAAAACTTGGTGTAAATGTTAAAGCGCCCATTTCAACATTCCATTCAAATCCCGTATAAACATATATAGCTGAATTTTCAGTTATAAAACCTCCAGTTATAGGAGAAATATTACCTATAAAAGTGTCTCTTTCTAAATCTTCATTCTGGTGTTGAAAACCAAACAACATTGCTGCCTGCTTATCGTCGCTAAAGTCAAAATTTCCAGTAAAAAAGTTATACTGATGACTACTAATTTCTGCAGCAAATAACTTTGTTGCAGTAAAAAATATAGCAAAAAATATACTTAATTTTTTTAAACTCATTACTCTAAATATCAGATTATTTTTGTTTTTTTATAAATTTATTAAAGATTATTGCACCACCAATAAAGAATATCAATAGAGGTAATAGCCATAAAAAATAGGTATTTTTGTTAAACAAAGGGTCATATAAAATCCATTCACCATATTTACTTTGAAAATAAGAATAAATTTGTTTTTCTGATAATCCTTCATTAATTTTATTATCAACTACAATTTTCAAACTGTTTGCAAACTCCGAGTCAGAATCATACACAGATTGTCCCTGACAAATTAAACAACGTAAGTTTTTTGTAATTTTATTTTTAAGAACTTCATTATCTGCTTTCAAAGCATTAATAGGAAATATCAAAAAAATAATTAAAACTAATTTTAAAATCTTCATTTTATAAATGATTTAATTTCTTCAAAAGACGCTGTATTTAGTGGTCCTATGTATTTTTTTATAATTTTATTGTTACTGATTAAAAAAGACTCTGGAACACCATAAGCTCCCCACTCAATAGCATAAGTACCTTTGCTATCGAAAATTATTTTATCATAAGGGTTTCCAAGTTCCTCTAGAAAATTTTTAGCATTTTCTTTGTTATCTTTATAATTCATGCCAATTATTTTTAATCTATCATTATTTTTTAATTCCATTAAAACTGGATGTTCTTCTCTACAAGGAACACACCAAGAAGACCAAATATTTAATAAATAAAATTTATCTGATTGAAAAATTTCAATTGTATTAACAGTCTTACTGTCGCCAAATAACTTAACTTCTAATGAAGGTACCTTGTTATTTATTTTTGACTCTGGGGTATAGATATTGGTGTCTTTAAGACCTTTATAAAAAACAATAAAAATAATTATAAAAATAAAAGTGATAGAAAGTGGTAATAATTTATTTTTCATATTCTTTTTTTAAAAAACTCATTAGTCCACCAACACTAATTAAAATTACTGATATCCAAATCCACAACATAAATGGTTTGACTTGATACCTAACATTAAAAAACTCTTGGTTTGGTACCAAATTAATGACAATAAATTTATCTGATAATAGAGTTGTTTTAATGTCAGCTTCGCTTGTAACAATATTTGGTTGATTATATATTCTTAGTTCTGGTGACAAATTCTCCATTTTGCCTTTTGAATCTTGAATAATAAATTCAGCTATTATTGATTTATAGTTTTTTTCTTCCTTTTGACTAATGTTTTCAAAAATTATTTTTGTTTTTGAATTCTCAAAAGTTTCTCCTACTTTTAAATTTGTAATTGTTTCTGTAGAAAACAAATTATTAAATAAAATACTTAAAATTAATAAACTAAAACCAAAATGAGCTGTATTTTGTGCTAGATTTTTAAATCCTTTGATAAAGAAATCTCTTAAAGTAATAAAAAACAAATAAAAAGCACTTGAAATTAAAATTGTATTTATCAAAAAGTTAGAGCTAAAATTTTTTACAATTAAAATTGATAATAAAATTGAAACCACTAGCAGTGTAATTAAATAAATTTTATCTTCTAAGTTTGATTTAATCCATTTCAACTTTGGTCCAATCGCCATAATCAACAAAAAGGGAATTAAAAAAGGTATGATCAGTTTATGATAGAAAGGAGGTCCTACAGATATTTTTTGGGATGACAAAACATCAAGAAAAATTGGATAAATAGTACCAATTAAAACAACAGACAAGAAGTACATCATAAACCAATTATTAATTATTATTGCTGTCTCTTTGCTTAAAAAAGAAAAACTGCTTGGGTTATTTTTACTAGGATTGTGAAAAAAGAAAAAAATAAATAATGAAAGAAAAATTAAAGAAAATAAAAAAATTAAAATAAATAAACCTCTTTCTGGATCATTTGCAAAAGTATGCACAGAATTTAAAATTCCAGATCTAACCAAAAATGTACCACTCATACTAAGAGCAAATGTTGATATTGATAAAATTATTACCCAAGAAGTTAAGATTAATTTTTTTTCTAAAACCAAAACACAATGTAAAAGTGTTGTTAATGCTAACCATGGCATTAAAGAAACATTCTCAACTGGATCCCAAAACCAAAAGCCGCCCCAACCTAATTCATAATACGCCCAAATAGATCCTAATAAAATTCCTAGTGTTAAAAAAACCCATGAACTTAACACCCATTTCTTTATGTGTGACGCCCATTTTTTAGATACTAGATTTAAACTTGTGGCAGCTAAAGCTGAGGAAAAAATTATAGATGATCCTACATATCCTAAATATAAAATAGGTGGATGAATAACTAGAGCTGGATCTTGTAGTATTGGATTAAGACCCAATCCCTCTGTTGGTATTGGATAAATATGATTAAATGGGTTTGATGTTTTTATCAAAAAAACAAAAAAACCTACAATTATGATCTGCTGAAATACTAAAGTGAGTATTCTATATTTAATAGGTTGATTTTTAGTCTTCACTAAAAAAATAAGGATAAACAATGTTAAAACAAGTAGCCACAATAATAAGCTTCCTTCATGATTTCCCCAGGTTCCAGCAATTTTATAAAAAATAGGTTTAGTTGTGTGTGAATTATTAAAAACAGTTTCGTTACTAAAATCAGATACAACAAATGATAACACTAGACATAAAAAACTAATGACAACTAAAAAAAATTGTAAAAATGTAAAAGATAAAATTTTAGTATCTAATACTTGTGAATTTCTAAAATTTATTACTGATAAATAAAAAAGAACTAATCCAAAAAAAAGCCCCAAAAGCAATGAATAGTTTCCAATAACACTATAAAGCATCTTACTTTTCTCCAAGCGCTTGTTTTACTTCAGGAGGCATATAATTTTCATCATGTTTTGCTAGAATTTTTGAAGCAGAAAAAAAATTTCGATCGTTTAAAACTCCTTCAGCAACCACCCCTTTGCCTTCTTCAAAAAGATTTGGGATTGCTCCAGTATAGGTAACATTTATTTCATTTTTAAAATCTGTAATTACAAACTTAAGTTCACTGGAATTTATTGAAATAGAATCTTTTTTTACCATTCCACCAACTCTAATTTTTTTTTTATCTAATTCTGATAAAGCTTTAATTTCTGATGGTGACTGAAAGTATACTACGTTTTCTTCAAGAGATTTTAAAACAAGGAATGTTGTTAATATTAAAGTAATTAAAATAAGTACTACAAACAAAAATCTTAATTTAACTTTACGACCATACATGGTTCAAAAGTTAATTGTTTGTGACGTTAGCTAAAATTTCTTTATTTATTCTTTGTGATTTTGCAGATTTAGCTTTTTCAGAATTTAGAGATCCAAATTTAGCTACAAATTTATTTTGTTCTTTAATAAATTGAACTTTTGTAATCAAATATAGAGCTGAAAAACTTAAAAGCGTAAAACCGAAAGCAGACAATACGTAAGCTCCGTATCCGTTCATAAAAAGTAATTCGTTTATCATAGTCTATCTAGGCCTTTATTTTTAATTTTTATCAGTTCTGTATTATATTTCATTAAAAAAATTAGCAATGAAAAAAGAGCAAATGCCGCAGTCATTATTAGTAAAGGAAAAAGCATTGATGAATGGATTGAGCTTTTTGATAAAATGTTGATTGATGCTGGTTGGTGAAGTGTGTTCCACCAATCTACGGAGTATTTAATAATAGGAACATTAATTATACCTAGTATGGTAATAAAAGTTGTGATCTTAAAAACCTTCTCTTCACTTTCATAAATTCTCCATGAAATTAAATACATTGCATAAAAGAGTGCTAATATTAACATTGAAGTTATTCTTGCGTCCCAAGCCCACCAAGTTCCCCATGTTGGCTTTCCCCAGATAGCACCAGTCACTAATGCAATAATATTAAAAACAAATCCTGAAGGTGCTAAACTTTTTGCAATTAAAAAAAAATTCTTATTTTTAAAAATGAATCCACTAATAGATAAAAAAGTTATGCTTGAAAAAATACCCAAAGAAATCCATGCAGCTGGAACATGCACATACATAATTCTAACAGCATCACTTTGCTTATAATCTTCAGGCGACAATATTAGCGCTTCAGTTAATCCAACTGAAAGCACCATTACAAATAAAATCAGAACATATTTGGGAGCCTTAGAAGTTATCTGAAAAATCTTGTTTGGATGAAATAGTTTAAACATTTTTAATTAGTGATGTTTAGTATGAAAAGGATTTCCGATCAAGAATGCAGAGGGAGATAATGATTTGAAATTAACGTTTAACACTCTTGATCAGAATATGAGATTAGTTTAATTAATTTATATGGCTTAGATTTGAGCTAAATGTGTTTGAAAAATGATAGGTTTAGTTAGACATCTTAAAGTAACTAGAACCTTTTTTTCCTGAAAAAATTTCTTCAATTAAGGGATGTTTTATTGGCTCATCAGAGTCATCCATAAGAAGATTTTGTTCTGAAACATAGGCTTCATAAGTTATTTCGTCATTTTCAGCTAACAGATGATAAAAAGGCTGATCTTTTCTTGGTCTCACATTTTTTGGAATAGATTGATACCATTCTTCAGAATTATTAAATTCAAAATCTACATCGTATATTACACCTCTAAATTCGAAGTGTTTATGTTTTACGATATCTCCAATTGAGAATTTAGCTTTTTGAATTGGCATATTGTTAGTATGGGTATTTAAAAATAAAAATCAATGCTAAAAAGATTAATGTTTTGTGATGTGTCAAATATGTTAGTATCTTTTGAGTGAATAAATCTTTTTTAAAATTTGTTACAGATTTTGGACCATTAGCTATATTTTTTTTCTACTACTACAATAGTGATAAAAATTTATCAGTCGCTATTCCTCCACTTATAGTTGCAACTTTAGTTGCTTTAGCTGTTGTTTGGTTTTTTGAAAAAAAAATACCTCCAATGCCATTAATTAGTGGAATATTAATTACATTTTTTGGGGGATTAACCATTTATTTTAATGATCCTATATTTATTTATGTAAAACCAACCATAATAAATATTATTTTTGCTTTAGCTTTATATTTTGGAAAATATTTTACCAAAGAACCTGTATTAAAAAAAATTATGGGTAAATCAATTCCACTTTCAGATTTGGGATGGGAATTGTTAAATAGAAGATGGATGTTTTTTTTCTTTGGTCTTGCAATACTAAATGAATGCGTTTGGAGAACTCAAACTGAAGAGTTTTGGGTAAACTTTAAAGTATGGGGAATGTTGCCAATAACCATTGTATTTACTGGTTTCCAGATACCATTAATCAACAAACACAAAATGGATGCCTAGTAACTTAAAACTAGTTGTTAATAATCCTCACAAACAAATAGAAGAAAAACAATTTTTTGAAAAAGAAGAACTAAAAATTATCTTAGATTTGTATGCCAAAATGGTCTCTGAAGGATCATGGAAAGATTATGGTTTAAATATCTCAAGTAAACAAGTGAGCTTTAGTGTCTTTAGAAATGCTGCAGAGAATGCTTTATATAAAATTTGCAAAAACTTTAAGCCTAAGAATAAAAATCTTAGATACTTGATAACTGATACCAGCGGAAAAATCTTAAAAAACTCTTTTGACCTTAAAGTATTATTAAAAAATACTAATTGGAAAAAGCTACAAAAATAAGATTATCTTCTTTGTCCAAACAATCTTAGCAGCATTATAAATAAATTTATAAAGTCTAAGTAAAGAGTAAGAGCGCCCATCACAGCTTTTTTACCCATCACTTCGCCTGTATCACTTACAGCATACATATTTTTAATTTTTTGAGTATCATAAGCTGTTAAACCTACAAAAATTAAAACACCTAAGATTGATATTACAAAATACATCATCGATGATTGCATGAAGATATTAACAATTGATGCAATTATAATTCCGATTAAACCCATCATTAAAAATGAGCCAAGTTTTGTTAAGTCTCTTTTAGTTGTGTAACCATAAATGCTCATTGCTCCGAAAGTTGCTGAACATATAAAGAAAACTCTTGTTACACTCATGCCAGTGTAAACTAATAAAATTGAAGATAATGATAAACCCATCAATCCTGCAAAAACCCAAAAAGTAGTTTGTGCTTTTGAAGCGCTCATCTTATTTATTCCAAAACTCATATAAAAAACTATTCCTAAAGGCGCCAACATCACAAGCCATTTTAATCCAGACATGTAAATTGCATTACCAACTGATGTTAGACCCACAATAGATCCTGCATCATTTGTAACTACTGACATTTTAAATGTAAGAAGTGCAACTATTCCTGTTAATAAAATTCCAGTTGCCATGTAATTATAAACTTTTAGCATGTAGGCTCTTAAGCCTTCATCCATTACAACTGCTGTTTGTTGAGCTGCTTTAGCTCTGTTTAATATTCCGTTTTTATCAAATTCCATAATGAGTAGTATATAATAGTCTTTTACTAATTATTCAAGATGCCTTAAAAGATTTAAAATATCCAAATTAAACAAAAAGCATTATGAATTATAAAAAACTAGGGAATACTGATCTTGATGTAAGTACAATTTGTCTCGGTACCATGACTTGGGGTGAACAAAACACTCAAGCAGAAGCTTTTGAGCAAATGGATTATGCTCTAGATCAAGGTGTAAATTTTTGGGACACTGCTGAATTGTATGCTGTGCCTCCAAGAAAAGAAACTTATGGTGATACCGAAGTAATTATAGGTAACTGGTTCGAAAAAACAAAAAAGAGAGACAAGGTAATTCTTGCAACAAAAGTTGCAGGTCCAGCAAGAGATTACTTAAGGAATGGTGAAAATAGTTTTACAGGTTCCAATTTAGAGTCAGCTTTAGAAAATAGTCTTAAAAGACTTAAAACAGATTATATTGATTTATATCAACTTCATTGGCCTGAAAGAAATGTAAATAATTTTGGAAGACTTAGTTATGTTCACAAAGAAAATAATTGGAACCAATTCGAAGACGTACTTGGAGAATTGAATAAATATGTAGATAAAGGTAAAATCAGATATGTAGGTTTGTCTAACGAAACTCCTTGGGGAGTGATGAATTATCTTAAAGTTTCAAAAGAAAAAAATTTACCAAGAATGATGTCCATTCAAAATCCTTATAGTTTATTAAATAGATCTTACGAAGTGGGATTATCTGAAGTATCAATTAGAGAAGAAATTGGTTGTCTAGCTTATTCTCCTCTAGCAAGTGGATATTTAACCGGGAAATATAGAAATAATAATTTTCCAAAAGGCTCACGAATGGAACGAGATTTTGATTTTTGGACGCGTTATAGAAAGCCGAATACAGAAAAAGCCATAGAATTATATTATGAGATTAGTGAAAAATATGGGCTTGATATGAGTCAAATGTCATTAAAATTTTGTGAAATTCAAGAGTTTATGACTAGTGTTATCATTGGGGCAACCACGATGGAGCAGTTGAAAACAAATATAGAAAGTGTAAACATAAATTTATCTGATGATGTCATTAAAGAAATTAATAACGT
>JAFJTK010000062.1 GCA_017880265.1 Candidatus Pelagibacter sp.
TATTAATAATAGTTAAAATTGTCCAAGGTGTGCTTGCAAACTCAAAATTAGAAAAAAGATATTCTGAATGGTTGTCTGACAAAACAATAAGTCCAGGAATGCAAACTAAAAATTATATTTTAAGTACTGTTTTTGCATCAGTAATAATGTTCTTTTCAGTAGTTCATTATAGTTTTCCTGGACTAATAAATGTAATGAATGAATTTCCAACTCATCCAGATATTCGCTTAACTTCAATTGCATGGGTTGAAACAGTTTTTAATTATGCTGTTTTAAAAGGTGATGCTTTATTTACAGCAATTACAATAGGAATAAGATCAGTATTAGATTTCTTAGAGTTGTTGTTTGTTAAAACTCCATGGATAGTAATTATTACTACAATTGTGACATTAACAGGACTGTCAGCAGGTCCTAGAGCAGCAATTTATTCTGCAGGTTTTTTAAGTTACATGGGTTTTTTAGGTTTTTGGGTTAAAGCAATGACTACCCTTGCTTTACTTGGAACGGCTGCAATTTTAAGTATTGCAATTGGTATTCCCCTTGGAATTTTTTGTGCAAGACGTCAAAGATTTTATTCAATGATAAGACCTATTATGGATTTCATGCAAACGATGCCAGCTTTTGTATTTATGATCCCAGTTATTGCTTTTTTTGGAACTGGAAAAGTTGCAGCAGTTATCATTACCATGATTTTTGGTGGAACACCTGTTGTGAGATTAACTGTACTTGGCCTAAGAGGAGTTCCAGAAACTATTCGAGAAGCTGCAATAGCTTATGGTGCAAGTAAATGGTATTTACTTAGAAAGGTAGATCTGCCTTTGGCTACTCCATCAATACTAGCAGGTGTTAACCAAACAGTAATGTTAAGTTTAGCAATGGTAGTTGTTGCATCTCTAATTGGAGCAAAAGGACTAGGTCAAGATGTATTGGAGGCTCTACAGTATGCAAATGTAGGCCAAGGTATACTTGCAGGTGTTGCAATATTATTTGTAGCGTTAATTTTAGATCGTGTGGTTCAAGGTAAAAAAAGAGTTTAATAAAACTTAATGGAATATTTACTATTAGGTTTTTTTACTGGTATAAGCCTTATTCTAGCAATAGGAGCTCAAAATATATTTGTAATAGAACAAGGATTAAAAAAACAGCATATATTTTTAGTCTGTTTAATTTGTTCTTTATCTGATTTAATTTTAATATTTTTAGGAATATTTTTATTTCATTATTTTATTCAATATTTTAATTCAACGATTGAATTAATATTTAACATCTTGTTAATAATTTTTTTACTTCATTTTATTTATTCAAAAATAAAAGTTTATAACTCAAGCATAAATTTTAATACTGATACTAAAAATATTTCAAAATTAAATATCTTATTAAAAACACTTGGATTTACTTATCTAAATCCTCATGTTTATTCAGATACAGTTTTTTTTCTTGGAAATTTTTCAAAAAATTTTTTAGTAAATGATAAGATCATATTTGGGATAGGAGCGTCAGTTGCTTCTTTTTTATTTTTCTTTTTAATAGGATATTTGTCTAAATTTTTATCAAAGTACGCTCAAAGACAAAATATTTGGAAAACAATAAACTTATTTATTATTGTTTTTATGAGTGCTTTAACAGTGTTTATATTTCTCAATCTATTTTAGAGGTTACAAGTCATATCTTGTCCACAACACAACGGTGATTTTATTTTACCGTGGTCAGAGGGACATTTTGATATTTGAACTTCACTTCCATCATCAAGTTTAAGCATGTCATTTACAAGAGGCTCATTACATTTTCCGCAAGTAGCATTAACTGACATTCCACATTTTGAACATTCGTAAGTTGCCATATGATTCTCCTTTTTATTGACTATACCCGTATTTCTTTAATCTTACATCCCCAGTTCTTGCATGTGCTTCCATTCCTTCATATCTTGAAATTCTAGCAGCTGCAGCACCAACTAATTCAGTAGATTCTTTAGTCATTCTTTGAAAACTTAATGTTTTAACAAACTTACCCACAAAAAGACCACCAGTATATCTTCCTGCACCTTTCGTTGGCAATATATGGTTTGTTCCAGAACATTTGTCACCATAAGCAACTGTTGTTTCTTCACCAATAAATAAAGAACCGTAGTTTGTTAATCTTTCGTGAAACCACTGTAAGTTTTCAGTTTGAACCTCTAAGTGCTCAGGTGCGTACTCGTCACTAATCTTAACCATTTCTTCGTCGGTATCACAAAGAATTACCTCTCCATAATCCCTCCATGCTGCATCAGCATTTGTTCTTGGAACTTCTGGAAGTTCTGCGATTAATTCAGGTACTCTTTTCATAACTTTTTCAGCAAGATCTTTACTTGTTGTGTACAACCAACAAGGTGAATTATATCCATGCTCAGCTTGACCAACTAAGTCAACAGCTACAATCTCAGGATCAGCTTTAGCATCCGCAATAATTCCAATTTCTGTAGGACCTGCGAATAAATCAATTCCAACTTTACCAAACAAAATTCTTTTAGCTTCCGCAACAAATTGATTACCAGGACCAACAATAATATCAGCTGGTGGATTATTAAATAAACCATTTGTCATTGCAGCAATCGCTGGAACTCCACCTAAATTTAAGATTACATCAGCTCCACATAAATCAGCAGTATAAACAATTGTTGGATGAGCTCCCACACCTTCTTTTGGAGGACTACAAGCAATTACATTTTTAACACCTGCTACTTTTGCAGTTGTAACACTCATGACAGCAGATGCTATATGAGCATATCTCCCACCAGGTACATAACAGCCAGCAGTGTTTACTGGAACAAGCTTTTGTCCAGCAAATAATCCTTCTGACAATTCTACTTCAAAATCTTGACCGTAGTTTTTTAATTGAGCTTCAGCAAATTTTCTAACTCTATCGTATGAAAATTGGACGTCATCTTTAGTTTTTTGATCAAGTGTTTTTTTGATTTCTTCAATTCTCTCTTTGGAAACAATAATATCACCATCATATTTATCAAATTTTTTAGTTAAATCGATACAGCCTTGTTCTTTAGTAGTTTCAATATCTTTTAAAAGATCCTGAACTATTCCAGTTGTTTTTGTGTCATCTGTAGATGATGTTTTAGGTGATTTTTTTAAATATTGTATTGCCATTGATTGTGTCCTTTATTTTAAGAAGACTTTAATAAAGTATATAGCGTTTTATTTCAATGTTTTAAAAGTAAAGTCTGTAACCAATATTAACACTTACGGCACATAAAATAATAACCAAAAAATATAAACTTATATAATCAAAAGGCTTCATGGGTATAATTTAGAATTAATCTAAAGCAACTACCGCTGCTGCAATAGAGGCTAATCTTGCTTGAGCTTCATCAGATCTACTTGTAATTACCACTGGAACTTTTCCACCAACGACAACTCCTGCAGCACACGCTCCCATAAAATAAATCATCATTTTAACTAATCCATTTCCAGTTTCTACACTTGGAACTAATAATACATCTGCTTCACCAGCAACTATGTTTTTAATTCCTTTTATAGCTGCAGATTTTTTTGAAATACTATTATCAAATGCAAGTGGTCCAAAAACATCAGCTTCTAAATTTTCATCTTTTGCTAATTTTGTAATTTCAGCTGCATCTAAAGAACTTGGAACACTTTCTAGAACCTCTTCAGTTGCTGATAAAACAGCTACTTTTGGTCTAGAAATTCCTATTCTATTTGAAAAATTTATTACATTTTTTAGAATATGCATTTTAGTTTTGACATTAGGCAAAACATTTAACGCACCGTCAGTGATGATTAAAGGTTTGTCATCTTTTGCAACTGTCATATGCCAGATGTGACTTAATCTTGTTTTGCCTAGCAAGTTATATTCTCGTTTTAAAACTTCTTTCATCAAGACATCTGTATGAATATGACCTTTGACAATTATTTTTATTTTACCTTTGCTTGCAAGTTGTGCTGCTATTTTGGCTGTATTATTTTCAACAGGCTCATCAATAATTTCAAAATTTGAAATGTCCCATTTTAAATCTTCAGCACATTTTAGAATTTCTTTTTTGTCACCAATAAAAATAGGTTCAATTAAATTTTCTGCTACCGCATCTTGAACAGAAAGCATGGGCAATGGTTTTCCAGCATTTACAACTGCAACTTTTACACCTTTTTTTTCTTGAGCTTTATCTAACAGGTTATTTGGGCAAACTATTTCTTTATTTGAAAGCATAAACAATGATTATAATTAAATTTTAAAATGTATATAGTAGATTTTATTATTTTTGATATTAAATGATTAAAGAATTCAACATTAATTTTACTAAAAAAGAAATATCTTTAATTTATCAGAAAGTAAAAGACTATCCTTGGGACTCTATTTCTAATTTAAATAAATGGGATCATGGAACCAATAAAAAATATCTAAAAGAATTATGTAAATATTGGGTTTCAGATTTTGATTGGAAAAAACAACAAACAAAACTTAATAAATTTTCAAATTTTACCACAACTGTAGATGGAGATAAAATTCATTTCATAAAAGAACAAGGAAGTAGTCCAAATTCTGTTCCTTTATTATTAATGCATGGATGGCCAGGTTCTATAGTTGAGTTTTTAGATATTATAGAAAAACTTGCCCATCCTGAAAAATTTGGAGGGGATAAAAAAAACTCATTTGATGTAATAGTTCCTTCTTTACCTGGATTTGGTTTTTCTAATAATCTGGCTAAACCAATTGGTCCAAGAAAAATGGCTAAAATATTTAATAAACTTATGACAAAAAATCTTAAGTATAAAGAATACATTGCTCAAGGTGGGGATTGGGGTGCAACAATTGCTAATTGGCTTGGTTATGATCATTCAAAGTTTTGTAAAGCAATTCATATAAATTGTCTGACTATGCGCCATCCAGAAGGCCCACAATCTTCTGAAGAAAAAAAATGGCAAAAAAGATTTGATAAAGATCAAATTATGGAGGATGGGTACAGAACACAACAAGCAACTAAACCGCAAACATTAAGTTATGGATTAATGGATAGTCCAGTTGGAATAGCTGCTTGGATAATGGAGAAGATATATTCTTGGTCTGATCTTAAGAATGGCAAAATTGAGAGTGTTTATTCTAAAGATCAACTATTAACAAATATTATGGTTTATATTTTAACAAAAACCTTTGCTTCATCGACATGGATTTATTATGGAAGAAGAGAAGAAGGGGGTAGATTTTTTCCACAAAATTTTAAAAAGATAGAAATTCCAACAGCTGTAGCAAAATTTCCTGCTGAAATGTCTGAGTGGCCACCAAGATCTTATGTAGAAAGAATTTTTAATATTAAACAATGGTCAGAAATGCCAGTAGGTGGTCATTTTGCTGCTTGGGAAAAACCAGATTTACTCGTGAATGATATTATAAAATTCTTAAGAAGTTTAAGATATGATCCATACGATGAAAGAGGTGGTCAGTTTAGTCATTTAAAATTTTGATATCTTTTTCATCAATACTTAAAAATACCTCTTCACCAACTTTAAATATGTCAGTTGTATCTCCTGAAACAACATATAATTCTCCAATTTTAGAGCTTAAAATATATTGATAACTGCTACCAACAAAAGAAGCACTCTTTACCGTTGCATGAATACAATTTTCATTTTTAGTTCTGTTAATTTTTATTTTTTCAGGTCTTAAAGCTAGAGAAGCTTTGTCACTTAAATCTTTATTGATTTCAATTTTCACATTCATTTCAGCTAATTTTAATTCATAAATATTAGATTGTTTATCAACTATGTCTGCTGTGACGTCATTTGCATCCCCAATAAAATTAGCAACAAATTTATTTTTTGGAAAGTTATAAAGATCTTTCGGACTACCTTCTTGCGCAATTACTGCTTTATTCATTACAATTACTTTATCAGAAATTGCTAGAGCTTCTTCTTGGTCATGAGTAACATAAATTGTGGTTACACCAAGTTTTTGTTGAATTTCTCTAATATCTTCTCGAACCTGTCTTCTTAGTTTAGCATCTAAGTTTGAAAGAGGTTCGTCAAATAATAATACCTTAGGTTTTAAAACAATGGCTCTAGCTACTGCTACCCGTTGTTGTTGTCCTCCAGATAATTCAGAGGGCATTCTATTTTCATATCCTTCTAAATTAACTAATTTTAATGTTTCTAAGGCTTTTTCAATATATTCCTCTTTATTTACATTGATCATCTTTAGTCCATATGAAACATTTTCAATTACGCTCATGTGAGGAAATAATGCATAAGATTGAAATACCATTGAAACATCCCTGTCAGTTGCTGGTAGCAATGTAACATCCTCATTATCAACTAAAATTTTTCCACTTGTGGCTCTTTCAAGTCCTGCAATTATTCTTAAGGATGTAGTTTTACCACATCCAGATGGACCAAGTAACGTTGTTAAAGTTCCAGCTTCAAAATTACAACTTACGTTGTCAACAGCTACAGTTTCATTAAATTTTTTAGTTATATTTTCAAATTTAACTTCAGCTTTTTTCATTATCCTAAGTTTCCTTGTAAAATTCCAGCAGACTGGTCTCTTCTACCTAATTTTCGTTTTCCAATTATTAATTGCATTAGCGTAATTGTTAATAACATAACAACAATTAATGCTGATGAATATACTATTGCAAGTCCATAGTCATTATTTTCTAATCTTCCTAAAATATATGAAACTGCCAAGTCATAATTAGCACTCACAAGGAAAATAACAGCACTAATTGCTGTCATAGCTCTTACGAAGCTAAAAACTAATGATGCCGTAATTGCAGGTTTAAGCAATGGAAGAATTACATTTCTAAATGTTTGAGAACTGGAAGCATTTAAAGTAGAGGAAGCTTCATCTAAATGGGGATCAAGTTGGTTCATTGCAGCTATTCCAGCCCTTACTCCAACAGGCATATTTCTAAATACAAATGCAATTACTAAAATAATCCCTGTTCCAGTTAGTTCAAGAGGAGGAACATTAAAAGCAAAAACATAACTTACTCCAATAACACTTCCAGGAATTGCAAAGCTTAACATCGTGCCAAATTCAAAAGCATTTTTTCCCTTGAATTTATGTCTTGTTAGTAGATAGGCAGTTAAAATTCCTATCGCTGCAGTTGGAAAAGCTGAAATTATTGCTATTGCAAATGTTGTATTAAACGAATTCCATGCTGTACCTGTCCACAACAAGCCTCTTTCTTTGACCCAATCAATACTAAATGCTTCGATATAATGCTTTAAAGTAAAACTGTGATCAACACCCCACATTTCAACAAATCCTCCAAACATAATCATTACATAAATTATAAAAGTAATGGATGCCCAAGGAAGTACAGTTGAATAAATCATCCATTTTGCTTTATTAGGAAGCTCAGGATGAACTCCGCTGTCACCTTTTCCAGAAATTGATATATATGATTTTTTTCCTAACCATTGATTTTGAAGATAAAATACTACTAGTACAACAGATAATAAAATCATTGCCAATATCGCAGCTTTAGTCTCATCATATTGTGCACCAACAATAGCAAAAAATATTTCTGTAGATAAAACATCATATTCGGCCCCAAGCACTAAAGGATTACCAAAGTCTGCTAAACTTTCAATAAAGCCAAGTAAAAATGCATTGGCTATTCCAGGCCTCATTAATGGTAAGGTAACAGTTTTAAAAACTTGCCACTTAGAAGCTCTTAATGTTTGAGACGCCTCTTCCATTGAAGGACTGACGCTTTCAACAACCCCAATTAAAACTAAGAATGCAATGGGGGTGAAGGCAAGTGTTTGAGCAAACCATATCCCCGGCAATCCATAAATCCATCTAGAAGGCTCAATATCAAAACCCCATTCAAGAAAACTACTTACTACACCAGTTCTTCCAAATAAAATTATTATAGCTAAACCAATTACAAACGGTGGAGTGATTATAGGTAGAACAGATAATATCCTAATTATTTTTTTAAATCTAAAACTGGTTCTTGCAACCAATAATGCAAAAGCTAGCCCCAAAATAGTT
>JAFJTK010000087.1 GCA_017880265.1 Candidatus Pelagibacter sp.
ATTTATGGAATGAGCTTGAAAAAAATGATGATATTTATTTATCTAAATATTCTGGGTGGTATTCAGTATCTGATGAAGCATTTTATAATGAAGATGAAATCGAAGATGTAAATGGAAATAAAAGGTCGATTTCATCAAAGTCAAATGTTGAATGGATAGAAGAGGAGTCATATTTTTTTAGATTATCAAAATGGGAAAAACCTTTACTAGATTATTATGAAAAACATCCAAACTTTATTGCTCCAGAATCTAGAAAAAATGAAGTTATTAGTTTTGTCAAAAGTGGATTAAAAGATTTATCTGTTAGTAGAAAAAGTTTTTCATGGGGAATAAAAGTACCTAATAATGATGATCATGTTATATATGTTTGGCTTGATGCACTCACAAACTATATCAGTGCATTAAATTATCCTGACACTAATAATGAATTATTTAAGAATTTTTGGCCTGCATCAATTCATTTAATTGGTAAAGATATTTTAAGATTTCACGCTGTATATTGGCCGGCTTTTCTTTTGGCTGCTAAAATTGCGTTACCTTTAAAAGTTTATGGGCATGGATGGATTCTCTCAGGAGATGAAAAAATGTCTAAATCTAAAGGAAATATCTTAGACCCCATAGAAATAATTAATGAATATGGTTTAGATCCATTAAGATATTATTTAATTAAAGAAGTATCATTTGGAAATGATGGCAATATATCACAAGAGAGATTAGAAGATTGTATAAATAGTGATCTTGCTAATAATTTTGGAAATTTATGTCAACGTGTTACGGCTTTTGCAATTAAGAATTGTAATAGTGAAGTGCCAAAAGATATCAAATTTGAAAAAGAAGATTTAATAATTTTAGATAAATACAAAAATAATTTATCCAAAATTAGAGATAAGATTGATAATCAGGATATCAATTTTTATATTGATTTTATTATAAATTCTTTATTTGAAGCTAATAAATATTTTAATGATCAAGAACCTTGGAAAAAAAAGGATAATACGATCAGACTAAATACAATCGTTTATACAACTTTAGAAATAGTTAGAAAAATTAGTTATTTACTTTATCCTATAATTCCTCAGTCATCTTTAAATGCTCTTAAAATTTTTAACCTTAATGAAAATGATGTTAATTTAACATCTATTGAAAATAATGAATTTTTACCAAAAGGAAGTAAAATAAATAAAATTGATATTCTTTTTAAAAAGATAGATAAAAACAATGATTGATTCACACTGTCATTTAGATCATGAACCTTTGTTAAGTGATTTAACCAATGTAATAAAACGGTCAAAAGAGATTGGTATAAATAAACTATTAACAATTTCTACCTCATTTGAAAGTTTTGATCGGATTAAGACAATCATCCAAAAAGATGAAATGATTTATGGAACAATTGGTATTCATCCCCATGAAACAAACAAAAATAAAATTACTTCAGATATGATAATAAAAAACATCACTGAAAATGATAAAATAATCGGAATTGGTGAAACTGGTTTAGATTTTTATTACAACAATAGTGATAAAAACGATCAAATAATAAGTTTTAAAGAACATATTGAGGCTTCTATTAAAACAAACTCACCATTAATCATTCATTCTAGAGATGCTGAAGAGGAAACTTTTAATATATTGAATGATTATAAAGATAAAAATCTAAAAATATTAATGCATTGTTTTACAGGAAGTTTAAATTTTGCCAAAAAACTCTTAACATTAGATGCTTTTTTTTCTGCTAGTGGCATTATTACTTTTAAAAATTCTAAAGAGTTACAAGAAACATTTAGATTTTTGCCTTTAGATAAAATTTTAATCGAAACGGATAGCCCTTTTTTAGCACCAGTTCCTAATCGAGGTAAAAAAAATGAACCTTCATTTATTGATTATACTGCCCAAAAATTAGCGGATATAAAAAATATTTCTAAATTAGAGCTTATTAATTCCACTACAAATAACTTTAATAAACTTTTTTTTTAATTTAAATTTATGAAATTTATTATACTTGGATGTGGAAGTTCAATGGGTGTGCCAAGACCCGATGGTTATTTTGGAAACTGCGATCCAAAAAATAAAAAAAATTATAGAACAAGGTGCTCTGCCTTGTTAAAAACTTCTGAAGAAAATATATTAATTGATACCTCTCCTGATTT
>JAFJTK010000031.1 GCA_017880265.1 Candidatus Pelagibacter sp.
AATAGAAGATAAAATTACAGAAATATTTTCAACTCAGGAGATAATTCCAAGTGCAGGACAAGGAATAATTTCTCTTCAATGTCGAAATGATGATGAAGATATTATTTCAGTTTTAGACTCTATTAATGATCAAAAGACATATCTAAGAGCTCATGCTGAAAGAAATGTTCTCAAAGTTTTAGAGGGTGATTGTGAAACAGCTGTGGGGGCACATTCTGTTATTGAAGGTGATGAAATTATTTTAGAAGCTGAGCTTTTCTCTTTAGATGGTAAACAAAGATTTTATGAAAAGAAATCTTCAAAAATTGAAAATGCTAAATCACTTGGTGAAGAGGTTGGAAAAATATTAAAAGTTAAATCAAATAATTCTTATAAAAAATAATATGCACATTCTATTAACTAGACCTCTAGAAGATTGTTCGGAAATGATAATAAAATTTAAATCTTTGGGACATGAAGTTTCTCATCTTCCACTCTTAAGGGTGGATAAATTAGATCACGAGGAGATTAATTTTTCAGATTTTAAAGGGATTATCTTTACAAGTGCAAATGCAGTAAAATTTTTAGATCATAAAAATATTGATAAAAATCTTTTATGTTTTTGTGTTGGAAGTGCTACAGAAAAAAAAGCTAGAAGTGTTGGTTTTCAAAATGTAATTGCTGCTGAAGGTAATGTTGGAAATTTAAAAGAGTTGGTTTTGCAAAATTTTAATCAAAAAGATGGAGCTTTAATTTATATAAGTGGTGAAACAGTGTCTGTTGATCTTGATCAACAATTATTGAAAGAGGGATATAACATTAAAAGAGTTATTAATTATCGTACTATTCATAATCAAAACTTTGATGATGAATTTGTAAATCAATTAAAGCTTAAAATGCCTGATATGGTTTATGTTTACTCCCAAAATAGTGCTTTAAGTTTATTAAATTTCATTAAGATTTATCAATCAGAAAGTCTTTGGATGAACACAAATTTAATGTGTATAGGTGAAAAAACCTCGTCAATATTGAATGAAATTAAGTGGAAGAAGATATTTCTTTTTAACCCTGGAGAAGAAGAGTTTTTGTTATATAAAATTTAGCTATGGAAATAATAAATAATTTTTCTGATATATTTTTATCGGTTTGGAAAAAGGGAATATTAGGAGTCGATATTTTTCAAATTTTAATTGGTGTCGGGATATTTTTTATTTTCTTAATTTTTAGAGGCTTGATCAGTAAGTTGATCATTAAAAAGTTAGAAATAATTTCTAAAAGAACTACCAACAAGTTAGATGATACATTCGTTAATGCTTTGGAAGGCCCCGCTAGATTTCTTCCAATTGTTCTTGGTTTTTTTATTGCAAGTTATTATATGACTTTCTCAAGTGATGGTCGTGAAATTGTTGACACTATAAATAGAACATTAATTACAATATTAATTTTTTGGGTCATTCATCAAATCATTGAACCAATTTCTTACATTTTAAGTGGATTAGATAAGTTATTAACAAGAGAGTTAATTGGATGGATCATCAAATCTCTTAAAATTTTAATTTTTATTTTAGGATTAGCTGCTGTTTTAGAATTGTGGGGAATAAAGATAGGCCCAATTATTGCGGGGCTTGGTTTATTTGGTGTAGCAGTTGCACTAGGAGCACAGGATTTATTCAAAAATTTAATATCAGGTATTTTAGTTTTAGTAGAAAAAAGATTTAAAATTGGCGACTGGATAGCTGTTGAAGGAATTATCGAAGGCATTGTTGAAAATATTGGTTTCAGATCAACTTCAATAAGAAAATTTGATAAGTCACTTGCCATAATCCCAAATTTTCAATTTGCAGAAAATGCAGTGGTAAATGTAAGTGAAACTTCTAATTGGAGAATAAGATGGATAATCACTCTTCAGTACAACTCAACAATAGATCAACTTAAAAAAGTAAGAGAAGAAATTGAAAATTATATAAACTCAAGTGATGATTTTAATCAATCAGCAGGGGTTGCGGTTAGAATTGAAAAATTTTCAGACAGTTCAATAGATATTTTGGTGAGATGTTTTACCAATTCTAATAGCTGGAGCAACTCATTAGAAGTTAAAGAGAGACTTGCAATTGAAATTAAGCAGATTGTAGAAAAAAATGGAGCCTCTTTTGCTTTCCC
>JAFJTK010000081.1 GCA_017880265.1 Candidatus Pelagibacter sp.
AGCAGGTGGGTTTTGTAAATCTTCTCCTGAAAGAGAATATCCAAATATCCAATTTCATTTTTTTCCGGCTTTCGTAATTGATCATGGGTTGGTTGATCCTGATCGTCATGGCT
Source organism: Candidatus Pelagibacter sp. (assembly GCA_017880265.1). The sequence continues at coordinate 114 of JAFJTK010000081.1, forward strand.
ATCAACTCCATGCAAGTCCTAATCATCCAAAAAGTAGAGGACACATTACATTAAAGAGTTCTAATCCATACGACTATCCAAAGATCCAATTTAATTATTTAGAGCATGAAGATGATCTTAAGCAAACAATTGAGTGTATTCATGTAGCAAGAAAAATTTTAGGCCAAAATTCATTAAAGCCTTTTGCAGGAAAAGAAACAGGCCCAGGTGAACATGTTCAAACTGACGAATTATTTGAAGAATACATAAGATCAAAAGCCGAAACTGCTTATCATCCATCTTGCACGCTTAAAATGGGTATAGACGATATGGCAGTTGTTGATGAAAAGCTCAAAGTGCATGGTTTAGAAAATATTAGAGTGGTAGATGCATCTGTGATGCCAGAAATTACAAGCGGAAATCTTAATGCTCCTACATTAATGATTGCGGAACGAGCCTCTAATTTTATTCTAAATTCATGACATCTGCACAAAGTAACTCTAAAGGAATCCTATTTATTTTAATGGGAATGGCTTTGTTTTCTATTCAAGATGCCTTAATAAAATTTATATATGAAGATGCGGCTTTATATGAATTATATTTTGGAAGAACGTTCGTTGCATTTATTTTGTTAGTTGGATATTTAAAACTCTCAAAACAAAAAATTAGTTTAAAAACTCATTATCCTTTTTTAACAATCATAAGGGTTATTTGTTTCTTTTTTGGTTTCAGCTTTTTTTATATTTCTTTAACTTATATGTCGCTTGCAATGGCAAATGCGTTATTTTTCTCAAGCCCCTTCTTCGTTTCAATATTAGCAACAATTTTTTTAAAAGAAAAAGTTGGTATTAGAAGATGGTCAGCAATTTTTGTTGGTTTTATTGGAGTATATATAGTTTTAAATCCTGATTTTAACGATTTTGATTTTATGAAGCTTGCTCCTGTTGCTTGCGCTTTATGTTATGCAATATCAATGACAATTACAAAAATCACTTCAGATAAGGACAATGTATATACGCAAATGATACATTTATATTTTGGAGCTCTTTTAATAAGTCTTTTATTTTATATTTTTACAGGAGAGGGACAAATCAACAATTTTACTGACCCTACTTTTCAATTTATTTTTCGAGAATGGTTTACAAATCCTTCTTATGCTTGGCCCTATATTGTTGCAATGGGATGTATTGGGGCTTTTGCATTTTATTTCGTCTTTAATGCATATAGTATCGCCTCCCCTTCAGTTATTTCACTTTATGAATATTCTTTAATTATTTGGTCTATTTTAACAGGATTTATTTTGTTTAATAATATTCCTACTGCAAGAACTTTTGTAGGTGTTGCTATAATAATTGGAGCAGGAATTTATATTTATTTTAGAGAAAAAGTTAAAGATCAAATGATTGTTACTGATACACCAAACAGGTAATGAAAAGCTATATTCCAACTATTAATATTTCATCTTTATTAAAGTCAGATTTTAATACTTTGGCTTCAAAAAACACAATAAGAAAAATTGAAAAAGCATGTGTTGATGTAGGTTTTTTTCAAATTACTGGACATGGATTAGATTTAAATCAAATAAAAAAAACCTGTGATATTGGAAATAAATTTTTTAATTTACCAGAGTCAAAAAAAAATAAACTTTCACCAAAAAAATGGAATAAAAAAAATACTAATATTTATAGAGGATACTTTCCAAATAATGTGAATGGAAAAGAAGGTTTAGATATTGGAGATTTAAGAGTTAACAAATCATATGCCTCCAAAATAAGAAGCCAATACATTGAATACCTAAATTTAAATAAATGCTTCAATAAAAATGCTATTAATATCTTAAGTAATTACTTTGATAATGTTTATGATTTGAGTGAGACTTTGTTTAAAAGTATCATCAAACTCAACAGAAAAAACCCTGATATTTCTTCAATAGCTTTTTCAAGACTAAAAACATTAAGCACTTTGAGGTTTAATTATTATCCCAATCAGTCAAAACCAGTAGAAATTTCAAAACAAGATGGGGTTGCCCTTGGTTGTGAGACACATGTAGATAGCGGAATATTTACTGTTCTATACCAAGATAAAAAAGGAGGTCTTCAAGTACAAAATAGAAATAACAAAAAGTGGTATGATGTGCCATTCAATAAAAATGCATTAATAGTTAATACTGGTAGAGCTCTTGAATTCTTAACTGGAGGGAAATTTAAAGCTACTAATCATCGAGTTTTATGGAACAAAAGCAAAAGGCTTTCTGTCCCTTTTTTCTTTGAACCTTCTTATGACTTTAAAATGAATAGATCTTTTCTAAATTCAAAAAAATCTTCAGCTAAAAGTCAAATTTATGAAAAATTTTTAAATCAATCGTTAAAAAAATTTATAGAGTATCAACGTTGAAATACTTTAAGTTATTGAAAATTTCTAATTACATTTTATAAACAATCTATAATTTTAATGTCAAAAGTATTCGATTTATTCATTATAGGTGGTGGTATAAACGGCGCTGGTTTAGCCAGAGATGCTGCGGGCAGAGGTTTGTCAGTTTGTCTCGCTGATAAAGGAGAAATAGGTGGTGCAACATCTTCATGGTCTACAAAACTAATTCATGGTGGTCTTCGATATTTAGAAAATTATGAATTCAAATTAGTAAGAGAGTCTCTAAAAGAAAGAGAAACGATTTACAAAATTGCAAAGCCAATTTCAAAACCAATTCCTTTTATCATCCCTTATGTTGATAAAATTAGACCTGCATGGTTAATTAAAATGGGACTGTTTCTTTATGATAATTTAGGTGGTAAAACCATTATACCAAAGTCAACCACATTAGATATTTCAAAAAAATTACCAAACGTTCTTAAAAAAAAATATAAAACTGGTTTTCAATATTTTGATGTTCAAATTGATGATAAAAAATTAACTAAACAAAATATAAAATCTGCAAAAAAATATAAAGCTAAAATATTAGAATATAATAAAGTTAAAAAAGCAGAAATTAATGGCAATGAATGGATCATTCATCTTCAAAAGGGAGAGAGAATAAAGTCTAAAATTTTGATTAATGCATCTGGTCCATGGATAAATGAAACTTTAAAAAAAAATCTAAAAATAAAATCTAAAAATAAAATTAGATTAGTAAAAGGAAGTCATATTATAACTAAAAAATTATATAAAAAAGATGTTGCATTCACATTTCAAAATACTGATAAGAGAATAATATTTGTAATACCCTACAAAAAGAAATTTTCACTAATTGGAACTACTGAAGTTGAAGTTAAATCACCTGAAAACAAAGGAATTTCAAAAAAAGAAATTCAATATTTAATTCGTTCAGTAAATAATTATTTAGAAAAACAAATTAGTACAAAAGATATTGTTGATTCTTATTCTGGAATTAGACCTTTAATAGAGGATTTTAATCAAGCTTCCAAAGTTACAAGAGATTATATATTTGACTTAAATATAATAAAAAAATTACCTCTACTTAGTATTTATGGGGGTAAATTAACTACCTACAGAAAACTAGCAGAAAATGTCCTATCAGATTTAGAAAAGTTTTTACCTAAAACGAAAATAGGACCTTGGACACATAAAAAGAATCTTTTTTAGATATCCAGTAGATTAAAAAAGTGTTAATCTAATTATATAAAGCGATACATAACTCATCGTTAAATCCAATACGAAAGCGGGATCGATCGTCTTTTTTTAAATTAGAAAGTTTAAAGGAGGAAGCATGAAATTTGGATACTTTTGTAATACTACTAACTGGACACACAAGCCTTATCACGAACTATTAGATGAAACTCGAGAAATCACAGAATATTGTGATCAAAATAAATGGGACTCAATTTGGTATACAGAACATCATTTTAACCACGAAGGAATGGAGTCTTGTACAAACCCATTAATGATGGGTGCTGATGCTGCTGCAAGAACTCATCAAATTAGAATTGGTCAAGCATGCAATGTAATAACTTTTCATAATCCTATACAAATGGCTGAAGACGTAGCTCTTTTAGATCAACTATCAAAAGGAAGAGTTGAAGTTGGTATTGGTAGAGGAATTTATGGAAGAGAAGCTGTTAACTTAAATATCGAAGCAGATATGAAAGATCAGGCTAAAAACTTTAGACTGTTTGAAGAAACTCTAACTATTTTAAAAAAAGCTTGGAAAGAAAAATTCTTTGATCATAAAGGAGAATTTTATACTTATCCGTCACCTGATTATGTGTGGCAACATGATATGAGTAAACCTAGTGAAGAATTTATGGACATGAAAACTAATGTAATGAAAAAAATTAGTGTTTTACCACAACCATATCAAAAACCTTATCCTCCAATTCATCAAGTTGTTGATGGTATTCGATCTATTGAGTGGGCTGCACAACAAGGTTTAAATATCATTATGTGGATACCAACAGTTAAAGCTTTAAAAATTAAATTTGAAGCTTTCAAAAATGCAAAATCTGAAGCTGAAAAAAGAAACGTTCCAATGGGTGAAGGAATTTCACTGGTAAGAGATATGTTTGTTGCTGATACTATGGAAGAAGCTAAAGAAAAAGCTGGTGAACATATGGTAAATTATATGAGATGGGTATGTCATTGGCGAGGTCTTGGTAATCATATGGATCCAGGTGAAGAACTTCCTGAAACGAAAGGAAAATTAGATCTTCTGAATTATGAATTTTTACATAAAAGAAATATGTTATTTGGAACTCCTGAATACGTAATTGATAAAATTCATGAATTAAAATCTGAACTAAACTTACAAAACTTACAAGTTTGGTCTAACTTTCCAGGAGTTAAACACGAAGACTGCATGAAAAGTGTAAAACTTTTTACTGAAAAAGTTATGCCTCATTTTCAAGATGATATAGATACTGAAGTCAAAAAAGTTTCGTGACCAAATCACGTAAAAAAATGTCTGGTGGCCAAGCTGCCGTTGTATCTTTAAGAAAAGAAAAAGTTGGACATGTCTTCGGTCTTATTGGATCAGCTACGATGGAGATGTTTGACGCTCTTTATCACGAAAAAAAAATCAAATTTATTGGTGTAAGAGATGAAAGAACAGGTACGCATATGGCTGATGGATATGCTAGAGCATTAAATAAACCTGGGGTTATAATAGCTGGACAAAATGGTCCAGGGGCAACAAATTTAGTAACAGGTGTTGCTCAAGCAAAAGCTGCCTTTTCTCCAGTGGTTGCTATTGCTGGATCTTATTCGACAAAAGACAAAATGGAAGATGCTTTTCAGGGCCTTGATCAACAATCTTTATTCACACCCATTACCAAAAAAACGTGGACTGTTAAAAATTCTAAAATTATTCCAAAAGTGATTAGTGATGCTTTTAGTCTTGCAATGAAACCGAGAAGAGGACCTGTATGTGTTAATTTGCCAAGAAATATTTTAGCAGCTACAAATGATTATAATATCAATACAAATAAACCTTCATTCTCTAATGAAAGCAATCTTAGAGGTAAAAACGAGAATATTAAAAAAGCAGCAAAAATTATTAACCAAGCAAAACAATTTGTCATCATTGCTGGTGGTGGAATTAAATATACGGCAAAATATAAAGAAGTTATTAAACTCGCTGAATTATTAAACGTACCTATAGTTACAGCTGCAGGACATGGTGATGCTATTCCATTTAGTCATAAATTAAATGCTGGTCAAATGGGGCCTCGTGGAAACCCAGTTGCATCAAGACTTGTTAAAGAAGCAGATGTTATTTTGGCAATTGGGACCAGATTAGGATTTAACTCAACATTTTATTCGTATGACAACATAAATAAAAAAGCAAAAATAATTCAGATTGAAATTGAAAAAAAAATGCTTGGTAAATATTTTCCAATTATTGTTGGAATTAATGCAGATGCAGCTACGGCTACAAATCAGATATATAATGAAATTAAAAAACAAAGAATTAAATTAGATATTAAAAATTGGACCAACACGTATTTAAAAGAAAGAAAAGACTTTTTAATAAATAGAGATAAAGATAATCTTGGAAAAAACTTTCCTATTCAGCCCAAAGGATTGTTTAAACAACTACGAAAAGTTTTACCAAAAAATACTGCAATTACACTTGATGCTGGAACACTTTGTTTGCAAGCAACAGATGCTTTAGAATATTATAATCCACCTTCACTATTTACACCTTTGGACTTTGGGTTAGTTGGTTTTTCATTTGCATGTGGTCTTGGTGTTAAAATTGCAAAACCTAAAAAAACTGTAGTAAGTCTTATGGGAGATGGTGGGTTTGGCATGACTATTTCCGAATTAAGTACTGCAGTTGAATATGGTATTAATACAACAACTATTGTTATGAATAATCAAAGTTGGGGAGCAGAAAAAGCATATCAAAAAGATTTTTTTGGAAAACGATACTTGGGTGCAGATATTGCTAGCCCATCATTTGATAAAGTAGCAGAGTTATATGGTGCAAAAGGTTTTAAGGTTAAAAAAATCTCTGAAATAAATGAAGCTGTAAGAGCTGCTTTAAAATCTAACAAACCATCAGTTATTGATGTTGATGTAGATCCAAAAGCGTTATACAGTTTTAGGAGAGACAGTTTCAAACATAGAGAAAAAAAATGAATGTAGAATTAAGAAAATTTACAAAATTTGTAGATAAAACTTTCATTGAAGGTGGAAAAGAAGCTAAAGAACCTGTTTTATTGGTTTCTGTTGCTGCAGTTTTTAAAAATCCTTGGCACGGACAAGGTTTTGTTGAGAACTTAAGACCTGCAATTTTAGACTTGGCACCTAAACTAGGTGATCTATTAGTCCCAGAACTAATTAAAGAAATAGGATCTCCAGAAAAAATATTAGCATACGGTAAGGCAGGTGTAGTTGGGTTAAATGGAGAAATCGAACATGCTTCAGCTTTTATACATACTTTAAGATTTGGTAATAAATTTCGAGATGCAGTCGGTGGAACATCTTATTTAAGTTTCACAAATACCAGAGGACCGGCTGGATCAAAAATTTCCATTCCAATGATGCATAAAACTGACTCGGGTTTAAGACCTTATTATTTAACACATGAATTCACGATTCACGATGCACCATTCGATGATGAAATTGTAATTGCTATAGGGGGAGCTTCAAGTGGAAGAGCTCACGCAAGAACTGGTGATAGATATCAAGATATGAAAGAAATGGGTATTGAGCCTAAATAGTATTTCATGATAACTGGAAATACTGCGTCAGGAACATTTTATGTTTTTAATAAGAAAGAACAGTCTACCCCAATAGTTTTTGTTCATGGGGTTGGTTTAACTTACGAAATTTGGCAACCTCAATTAGATTTTTTTAAAGATTACTCTAATCTTTCATATGATATTCTTGGTCATGGAAAATCATCTTTAACAAAACAAAATATAAGTTTTGATGATTTTTCAGATCAACTAATAGAATTAATCAATGAACTAAAAATTGAAAAAATTCATTTAGTTGGTTTTTCAATTGGCTCTTTAATAGCTAGAAATTTTGCAACTAGATATGATGACCGATTACGATCACTAATTCTTCTAGGTTCAATATATAAAAGATCTGAGCAACAACAAAAAATAGTTAATGAAAGATTTGATCAAGCTAAAAAAGAATTAAAACTCTCAAGACAAGCTTTAAAAAGATGGTTTAGTGACAAGTATTTAGAAAATAACCCTGATACATACGAAAAAATTAGTTCAATTTTATCAGAAAACAATATGGCTAACTTTTTAAAAGTTTATGAGCTATTTGTTAGACATAAAAATGATGAAGATTTTGAAAAGATCCAAACTAAAACGTTAGTAATGACTGGAGAGCATGATATTGGCTCTACAATTGAGATGTCAC
>JAFJTK010000030.1 GCA_017880265.1 Candidatus Pelagibacter sp.
TTACTGTCCATGCAAATGGTGGTCTTGAGATGTTAAAGGCTATTAATAAGAAAGCTAAATCAATTAATAAAGATTTAAAAGTTCTTGGGGTTACTATTTTGACAAGTCTAAATAAAAAATCACTTAAAGAAATAGGACACACAAAATCTGTTGAACAATTAGTATTAAAACAAGCTGGATTAATTAAAAAATCAGGTTGTGATGGTCTAGTTTGCTCTGCCCAAGAAGCAAAAATGGTTAGAAAAAAATATAAAAACTTATTTATTGTAACTCCTGGAATAAGATTGCCTGGAGATAGTGCGAACGATCAATCAAGAGTAATGACCCCTAATGATGCTTTTAAAAATAAAGTCTCTGGAATAGTAATGGGAAGATCGTTAATTAAAGGAAATATCAAAAACAATACTCAAAGATTAATTGACCACTTAAATAAATGATTAAGGGGTCTAAAATCTGTGGGATCTCAGATCTCGATACTCTTAATTTTATAATCAATCATCCCTATCCACCTCAATTTATCGGCTTCATTTGTAACTACAAAAAAAGCTCAAGATATGTTGAAGTAGAACAGTTAAATGAATTATTAAAATTAGATAAAAAGAAATCTAATTTTGTAGCTGTGCTTGTAAAACCAGATGAGATTATTTTAGAACAAATTAAGCATCTACCTTTTGATTATTATCAAATTTATGACAGCACCCCTGATGAAATAAAAGAAATTAAGCAAAAATATAATAAAAAAATTATTACTGCTCTAACCATAAAAGATGAAACTGACGTTGAAAAATATCAATTATTTTCTGAGGTAACTGATATTTATTTATTTGATAGCAAAGGTTACGAAAAAAGTATGGCCTTTGACCACTCGCTTATTGAAAAAATAAAGATCAATAAACCATTAATGATAGCAGGAAACATTCAGGTAAATGATAATCTTGATAATTATAAAAAAATAGCAGATATTATAGATATATCTGGGGGTCTTGAGACTTCTGGGGTAAAAGATAAATCCAAAATAGATATATTTTTAAATAAGGTAGAGCAGGTAAAAAATGAAACTTAAAAAAGGAATTCCTTTAATTGATCAGCACGACCAACATGGATTTTGGGGTGGTAAATTTGGAGGAAGCTTTATTCCTGAGACTTTAAAAAAACCTGTAGAAGATTTAACAAACGAATTTAAAAAACTTAGAAAAGATAAAAAATTTTTAAAAAAAAGAGATTTTTATTTCAAAAACTATATTGGAACCCCTACTTCATTTGTAAAACTAGATAATCTAACTAATCATTTAGGTGGTGCTCAAATTTGGGCAAAGGTTGTCTCTGAGGCTAATGGAGGTGCACATAAAATATACAATGCAACTGTTCATGCGCTTATCTGTAAAGCAATGGGTAAGAAATATATCGTAGGAGATACTGGAGCTGGCTATGCTGGAAAAATGCTTAGTATGGCTGCTAAAAAATTTGGCCTTAAGTGTAAGATATTCATGGGTGCAAAGGATATTAAAAGACAAAAGCCTAACTGTGATGCAATGAGAAAAAATGGAGCTGAAATAGTTCCAGTTTATTCAGGTAGTCAAACACTAGTAGATGCTGTGAGTGAATGTATGAGATACTGGGTGTCTAATTGTGATAACACTCATATGTGTGTTGGAAGCACTGTAGGACCTAATATATTTGTTAAAATTTGTGGTTGGAGTACCGCACAAATCTCTAGAGAATTAAAAGTACAATTAAAATCAGAATTTAAAAAAATTCCAAATAAAATTAAACTAATTAACTGTGTTGGTGGAGGAAGCTCTGCTTATGGTTTTTGGAGTGAATTTATTGATTACGATAGAAAGCAAATTGAGTTAATTGGTGTTGAAGCTGGTGGACCTAAAAAATCAAAACTTCATGCAGCACCATTAAGTCGAAATGCTAAAATTGGAATTTTACATGGAGCAGCATCTTATCTTTGTCAAAATAGTGAAGGACAAATCAATGATACAGAGTCGATTAGTGCTGGATTAGATTATCCAGGTGTGAGCCCTATTCATTGTTTTTTAAAAGATACTAAAAGAGCAAGATATACTTATGCAACAGATGAGGATGCGCTTAATGCACATGTAATGGTTACAAAATT
>JAFJTK010000029.1 GCA_017880265.1 Candidatus Pelagibacter sp.
TCACTTGCGGTAATGAAAGGTTCAAGCTTAGAAGGAATGGATACACCAGAAGGTGTTAACTTAACTTTAGGCGGATCTGCTGTTAAAAAAGCTCTTAAAACTATAACAGGTGCACTTGCTGGTAAAACTGTTTGTACTCAAACAGGAACTATTCACCAAAACTTTTTAGAGTCTGGTGATGTTGGAAGTGTAAATGTTAGAACTTATAAAACTCAAGACGAAGTAAACTTAGATCTTACATCTGGAAGATGTGATGTTGCTTTAGCTGCAGCAGTTGCATTTACAGATTATGCTGACAAATCAGGTAAGCCAGTTGTGTTAGTTGGACCAACTTTTTCAGGTGGTGCATTTGGTAATGGTGTTGGTGTTGGAATAAGACAAGGTGGAGATGATGCGATCGGTAAAAGAGACGCTAAACTTCTAAAAGACTTCAACAAAGCAATTGATAAAGCTAGAAAACAAGGAATTATTAGCAAACTTGCTATTAAGCACTTTGGTTTCGACGCTTCTATGTAATTAATTTCAGATGTGGCGACTATAATATATAGTCGCCAGTCTATATGGAACTTCTCGCATTCGGTAAAACAGGTTGGGGGGACGAGTTATTTTATGCAACCCTAATGACCATAGCTGTATCGGTTACAGCAATGTTGATAGGTTTTGTCTTCGCCTTAATTTTTACTCCACTTAAACTATCAAAATATAAATCTTTAAATTTAATTGGAAATTTTTACACAACTGTTATTCGTGGTGTTCCCGAACTTTTAGTAATTTACCTTTTCTTTTTTGGCGGAAGCGGTGCAATTATGTATGTGGCATCTATCTTTGGTTATTTTGAATATATAGAGATTAATGCTTTTATCACTGGCTCGATGGCAATTGGGATTATCTCAGGTGCTTATTCAACTGAAGTGTTTCGAGGTGCAATTCAATCAATAGATAAAGGTCAGTTTGAAGCTGCTAAAGTTTTAGGAGTAAGTAAATTTGTACAGTTTTATAAAATAATTTTACCTCAAATGTTAAGACTTGCTATTCCAAACTTAAGTAATGTTTGGCAAATTACTTTAAAAGACACGTCTCTTATTTCAGTTACAGGTTTAGTTGAGATTATGAGACAATCTTATATTGCAGCAGGCTCTACTAGAGATCCATTATTATTCTACTCATTTGCTGCTGTTTTATATTTATTGTTAACTTACTTAAGCATGAAACTAATCAACAGATTAGAAGCTAGATATAGCAGGGGGTATTAATGGATTTTGAATTAATGTTTACTAGCTTCCCCAAATTATTAGGTGCAACGATTGTTACTTTAAAACTTTTATCTGTTTCTTTATTCTTTGGATTATTTCTTGGATTGTTGTTTGCAATTTTAAGATTAAATAAAAATATATTTATTAATAAATTTGCTTATGGATACTCTTATGTCTTTAGAGGAACACCTTTATTGGTGCAGATTTTCATCATTTATTTTGGCTTAGGACAAATTGAATATTTAAGATCAACATTTTTATGGGTTATTTTAAAAGAACCTTACTGGTGTGCAATTATAGCTTTTACTTTAAATACTGGTGCTTATACATCTGAGATACTAAGATCTGCATTTCAGACAATCAAACCAGGTATTATTGAAGCGGGTAAAAGTTTAGGAATATCAAGCAAAATAATATTTTATAAAATCCAAATTCCAATAGCGATCAGACAATCATTACCAGCATATGGAAATGAAATAATACTGATGATGAAAGGGACTTCCTTAGCAAGTACTGTTACCTTAATGGACTTAACAGGTGTTGCGAAATATATTATTTCAACAACTTTTAAACCAATTGAAGTCTTTATTGTTGCGGGTGGAATTTATTTATTCATGACTTTTATCATTCATAATGTCATTAAATACTTAGAGAAAAAATATAGTTTTCAACAATAAAAATGTTTCTATCTGAAAAACAAATTAAAGATTATCAAACAGATGGAGTGATAATTGTTAAAGATATTTTTAAAGATTGGATAGAACCATTAAGAAAAGGTTTCCAAAAGGTTTTAGATAACCCCAGTAAACATGGAAGAGAAAATGTAGATGATAATAATGGTAGATTTTTTGAAGATTATTGTA
>JAFJTK010000028.1 GCA_017880265.1 Candidatus Pelagibacter sp.
AATTTATTAATCATTTTATTAATGATATTCATATCTGATTCACTTAATTCTTGTGAATGATTTTTTTCAATTTTTTTTTCTGAAATTACTATTGTTAGCTCTCCTTTTAACTCTTTGTTAAATATTTCTAAATCATCAACATTTTTTCTTATAAATTCTTCATATATTTTTGAAATTTCTCTACAAAATATTACTTTTCTTCCACTAAAGTTTTTTTTTAATTCAGGAATAATTTTATTCACTTTTTTTGAAGATACAAAAAAAACACATGTGTCATTAAATTTTGATATTTGATTAAAGACGTTTGCAATTGCCTGTTTTTTTTCAGGTAAAAATCCATAAAAAATAAATTTTTCTGAAAAACCACTTATTGACACTGCTGTTGCAACAGCTGAAGGTCCTGGAATTGGAATAATTTTAATATTATTTTTAACACATTCATTTACTAAAATTGCACCTGGATCAGAAATACTTGGGGTTCCAGCATCTGAAATTAATGCAATTGTTTCTCCAGATTTGAGAAGATCTATAATCTTACTTAAATTTTTTGATTCGTTAAATTTATGATTTGAGATCAAACTTGATTTAATTTCATATCTATCTAATAAAATTCTAGAAACTCTTGTGTCTTCACAAAGAATATAGCTTGATTTTTTTAATGTTTCTATGGCTCTTAAAGTAATATCTTTCAAGTTACCAATTGGTGTTGACACTAAATAAAGACCATTTTCATTATCTTTTATTTGAGATTGTGATTTTATGATCATAATTAAGCTTAAAAAATATTATACTAACATTAAAATGAGTAAATTTATTAAAATTATTTTTTTTGTAATATTAAATTTTTCTTTATTACTTTCATTTTCTACAAAAGCCTCAGAAAAAATTAAAATCGGTTTAATGGTTCCTTTAACAGGAGAAAATAAAGAGCTAGGACAATCAATTATTAAAGCTGTCAGATTGGCAGTGAAAGATATTAATAATAATTCAATAGAAATTATTCCTAAAGATACAGCCTCTAAGGCTAACAAAGCACTTAAATCTGCATTTGAATTAAAACAAATGGGCATAAAGGTTGTTATTGGTCCTGTTTTTTATGAAAGCATAACTTATTTAGATGAAATCGAAGATATAACTTTCTTGTCATTAACAAACAAAACACTGGATCTTCCAAAAAATGTAATTTCTGCAGGAATAAATTCAACTTCACAATTCAATACTATAAAAAAGTTTATAGAAACAAACGATATAAAGAGAACAATATTTTTAACACCTATTCAGAATTATGAATTCGAAGTCAAAAAAGGGATTAAAGAATCAAGAATTAAAATATTTAAAGATTATGACTATAGTACGGAACCTACAAAATTAACTAAACAAATTGAAGAAATTACCAATTATCAAATAAGAAAACAAAACTTAGAAGATGAAATTTTAAGATTAAAAAAATCAAATCAAACAAATAAAGAAAAAAAAATTAAAAAACTTGAACAGAGATATACTTTGGGTGGTTTAAATTTTGATGCAGTGGTCATTGCAGATTTTGATGAAAGTTTAAAAAGTGTATCTACATCACTTTTATACACAGATGTTTCTCCTAAAAATAAGTATTTTATTACATTAAACCAGTGGTTTAGTAAGAGTTTATTAAATGAAATAGATATTCAGCCTTTATATTACCCATCTATAAATCAAAATAATTTTGAAAATTATAAAGATAAATTTTTTAAAGAATTTAATGAATATCCTTCCCATTTATCATTGTTAAGCTACGATCTTGTGGGGCTAGTATATTATTTGTCGATAAAAACTAATCTCTCTAATTTAAATAAAGTTTTTAAAAAAAAAAATTCTTTCAAAGGCAAGATTGGTATTTTTGACATCAAGAATAACAAAATTAATCACCGTTTAAATTTTTATAAAATTGAAGACAAAAAAATTACAGAAATTTTTTAATTCTCTTAAATGCAACAAAACGATGGTCAATTTTATATTTTTGTATTGAGCTCATTTCACCAAAAGTCTTTCTTTTATTATTGGGAATAAAAATTGGATCGTAACCGAAACCATTTTTTCCTTTTGGTTTATCTGAAATATGCCCCTCAACTT
>JAFJTK010000152.1 GCA_017880265.1 Candidatus Pelagibacter sp.
TTTTGTTTTAATAGTTAAAAAAAATTAATCAATATTAAAGATATTTAGATATTATCTTTTCAATACCAATGAAGTCTTTTATGAGGTGATTGTGATATATTTCAGTTGTATTTTTTTCAGTATATCCATTTTCTAATAAAATAACTGGTATCTCTGCAGCTTTGGCAGCATTTGCGTCAGTTTCACTATCTCCAATCATTATAGTTTTTTTTACATCTCCATCTAATATTTCTACTACATTTGTAAGATGTCTTGGATCTGGTTTGCAATAATCAAATGTATCTGATCCAGCAACGTATTCAAAAAAATCATAAATTCCAATTTTTTTTAAAAGATCATTAGAAAGATGCTCTTGTTTATTTGTACATACTGCCATTGAAATATTCTGTTCTTTACACCAAATTAAAAAATCTTTTACTCCATTTACCAGGGTGCTTTCATTAACAATATTTTTGCCATAAAAATTTACAAATTCTTTAACCATTTCATCTTTTATTTTTGCATCTAAGACTTTACTAAATTCTTTTTTTGCTTGTCCCCATATAGATCTTCCAATTAAAGCACCAGCACCTTTGCCAACTAAATTTCTTATATCTTCTGTTGATTTAGTAGGATAACCAAATTTCTTCATAACATGGTTATGAGCCAACATTAAATCTGGCGCTGTATCTACCAGCGTTCCATCTAAATCAAATAAAATAGTAAATTTTTGCTTCATTTTAAAAGTTTTTTAAAGAAATATTATGTGAATTAATTAAGCCTTATTCTTAATATAAAGCAATTTAAAATGAAAGAATTAAATCTACAAAAAATCCAAAACAAACTTCGTAAAAAATTTTTAGCTAGTGGTGTTAAAATGCTTGGACCTGAAACAATTTTTTTTTCAAGTGATACTAAAGTTGGAAAAAATGTAACGATTGAACCTTATGTTGTTATTGGAAAAAATGTAAAGATTGGAAATAATGTTATTATAAAATCATTTTCACATTTAGAGTCTTGTAAAATAGAAAATAAAGTAGAGGTCGGGCCATATGCTCGAATAAGACCTGATACCATTTTAAAAG
This sequence comes from Candidatus Pelagibacter sp., assembly GCA_017880265.1. Next base: position 1,065 of record JAFJTK010000152.1, read on the forward strand.
AGGGATCAAAAATTGGAAACTTTGTAGAAATTAAAAAAAGTACAGTTGGAAAAAAATCAAAAGTAAATCATTTATCTTATATCGGAGATAGTGAGATTGGAAAATCTGTTAATATAGGGGCTGGAACTATTACTTGTAATTATGATGGTGTTAAAAAAAGTAAGACAAAAATCAAAGATAAAGTTTTTGTTGGATCAAATTCATCTCTAGTTGCTCCACTGACAATAGAAAAAGAAAGTATTATTGGTGCTGGTTCAGTAATTACTAAAAGTGTAAAAAAGAAATCTTTAGCATTAACAAGATCAATACAAACTGAAATAAAGAATTATAAAAGAAAATAAATTATGTGTGGAATAATAGGTATCTCTAGCAACAAGTCAGTATCAAGTAGTATTATCAATTCTCTTAAGAAACTAGAGTATAGAGGATACGACTCTGCTGGAATTGCAACTTTGTCTGATGGTTTTATTAATGAAGTTAAATCTGAAGGAAGAGTAGAAAATTTAGAAAATAATTTTGACTTAAAAAATCTTTCAGGAAATATTGGTATTGGCCACGTTAGATGGGCAACTCATGGAGTGCCAAATAGCGTTAATGCTCACCCACATTCATCAGAAAATGTATCGGTAGTTCATAATGGAATTATTGAAAATTCAACATTATTAAAAAAATATTTATTAAGCAAAGGACATAAATTTAAATCTCAAACAGACACAGAGGTTATTGTTCATCTAATTACAGAAAATCTTAAAACAACTGAATTACAAGAAGCTATTACAAAAACGTTAAAACAGCTTCATGGAAGTTTTGCCTTAGGAATAATTTTTAAAGATATGCCAGATTTAATAATAGGGGCAAGGCGTGGTTCTCCTTTAGCAGTAGGGTACGGTCCTAATGAAAATTATCTTGGATCAGATTCTTATGCTCTTAAATCAATGACCAATAAGATAACTTATTTAGAAGATGGTGAATTTTGTTTTATTAAAAAAGATCAAGTTAATTTTTTTAATGAGGACGGGATAAAAATTAACAAAAAAGTTT
>JAFJTK010000080.1 GCA_017880265.1 Candidatus Pelagibacter sp.
AAAAAAGAAGATTTAGATCAGCATAACAGTAGAGGTATCTACATGAGAGATGATCATTGTGATTGGGGTTCTAGTGGTATGAATGATCTTATTAAGTCTTTAGACGATAATAGCTAATTCATTTCAACTATTTCATTTTTCTTAAAACAACTAACATTAAAGGATAAACAATAATGAGTGCAGAGAATATCTCATACGACCTAAAAAGATTTACTGGAATTAAACGTGATTATTCAGAGGAAGAAGTGGAAAGATTAAGAGGGTCAATTAAAATTGAATATTCTTTATGTAAAAATCAATCAAAAAAACTTTGGAATTTATTAAACACTGAGCCTTACGTGAATACACTTGGTTCATTATCAGGTAACCAAGCGGTTCAGCACGCTAAAGCTGGATTAAAAGCAATTTACCTTAGTGGGTGGCAAGTAGCGGCTGATGCAAATACAGCTGGTGAAATGTATCCTGATCAATCTTTATATCCATATGATAGTGCCCCAAAATTAGTTGAGACAATGAACAATTCTTTAGTAAGAGCTGATCAAATCCAGCATATGGAAATTCAAGATGGTGATATGAAAAAAGAGAATGCTGTAGATTATATGTTGCCAATTATAGCAGATGGTGAAGCAGGATTTGGTGGTCCATTAAATGTATTTGAATTAACCAAAAAATTTATCAGAGCTGGTGCAGCAGGTGTTCATTTTGAAGATCAGTTAGCTAGTGAAAAAAAATGTGGTCACATGGGTGGTAAAGTTTTAGTCCCTACTGGAACAATGGTTAAAAACTTAAAATCAGCAAGACTTGCCGCTGACATTGCTGAGGTTCCGTTAATTATTTTAGCAAGAACAGATGCTAATGCTGCAAAATTAATTACAAATGATTTTGATGAAAATGATAAACCATTCTTAACTGGTGAACGATCTCCAGAAGGATTCTTTTATGTAAAAGATGGAATTGATCAAGCTATTTCAAGAGGGCTTGCTTATGCACCTTATGCTGATTTGATTTGGTGTGAAACAGCAACTCCAAATCTTGCAGAAGCTAAAAAATTTGCAGATGCAATACATGAAAAATTTCCAGGTAAATTATTGGCTTACAACTGTTCACCATCTTTTAATTGGAAAAAACATTTAAGTGATGATGAAATAGCATCTTTTCAGCAAGAAATTGCAAAGATGGGCTATAAATTCCAATTCATTACATTGGCTGGGTTTCATACTCAAAATATTGCGATTTTTGAACTTGCAGAAAAATATAAAAAAGAAGGAATGGCCGCTTATTCTAGAATTCAACAACAAGAGTTTTCTAGAGAAAAAGATGGTTACACAAGTGTTAAACATCAAAGAGAAGTTGGTACCTCATATTTTGATGCAGTTTCAAATACTATTAGCAGTGGTAAAAGTTCAACCACAGCAATGGCAGGTTCAACTGAATCTGAACAATTTTAAACAAAAATAATTTCCCTCATATTTTTTTTAATAGCCCTTAACTGGGCTATTTTTTATTTGTAAAGAATGTAGGGGACTGTTAAGCATCAAAAATGACTAATAAAAACTTTGGTTTTGGCACACAGATTAGAAAATCACCTTATTTTGACTCTACTGTAAAATGGGGAGCAACTGGCTTTTCTGTATATAATCATATGTATATTCCAAGAGATTTTGGCAGTCCTGAGCAAAATTTTTGGAACTTAATTGAAAAATCTATTCTTTGCGATGTAGCTGTTGAAAGGCAAGTTGAAATCACTGGACCAGACGCATTCAAATTTACACAACTATTAACTCCAAGAGATCTATCAAAACTTGCTGTTGGTCAATGCAAGTATGTTTTAATTACCAATAATGAAGGTGGAATTTTAAATGACCCAGTTTTATTAAGACTTGCCGAAAATCATTTTTGGTTATCGTTAGCAGATAGCGATATTTTATTATGGGCACAAGGGGTTGCTGTTAATTCAGGCTTAAATGTTCAAATTAAAGAACCCGATGTTTCTCCATTACAACTTCAAGGACCTACATCAGGTGAAATAATGATCAAACTTTTTGGAGAGGATATTAAAGATTTAAAATATTATTGGTTAAGAGAATATAATTTAGATGGAATACCTTTAATTGTATCAAGAACTGGTTGGTCCAGTGAACTTGGTTATGAAATATATTTAAGAGATGGAACTAAGGGAAATGAATTATACGAAAAAATTATGGAAGCTGGGAAAGAACATGGTTTACAACCTGGTCATACATCTTCAATTAGAAGAATAGAAGGTGGAATGCTTTCGTATCATGCAGACGCAGATATTAATACTAACCCATTTGAACTAGGCTTTGATAGACTAGTAAATTTAGATAGTGATATTAACTTTATTGGTAAAGAAGCCTTAAAAAAAATAAAACACAATGGAATAACAAGAAAACAGGTTGGTATCGAAATTGATTGTAAACCTTTAAGTGGACCAAATACGACTTTTTGGGAACTTAAAAAAAATAATGTAAATATTGGTAAAGTTACATCTGCAGTTTATTCGCCAAGACTTAAAAAAAATATTGCTTTAGCGATGGTTTCAGTTGAACAATCTGAAATAGGTAATGAATTTCAAGTAACGACTAATGAAGGTTTGTTTAACTGTATTGTTGTTGAAAAACCTTTTTATGATCCAAAAAAGAAAATAGCTAGTAGCTAAGACTTAATATTATAACCTTTTTTCAATAGTACACTCACTGTTCCAATACAAATAAATAAGAAAATTACCATTGAGCTAATACTTATCCAGATATTAAAATCAGAAACTCCATAAAAAGCAAATCTTAGTCCATTAATTAAATAAACTACGGGGTTAAAATAAGTGATGGTTTGCCAAAATGGTGGCAACATATCTAGTGAATATAAACTTCCTCCCAAAAATACCATTGGAGTAATAATTAGAGTTGGAATAATAGACATTTGCTCAAAATTTGAACTCATTAATCCAATTAAGAATCCAAATAATGCAAAAGTGAATGCAACAAGCATAAGTAAAAAAACTACCAAAAGTGGGTATTTAACGTCTACTTCAACAAAGAAATTAGCTGTAATGAAAATTACTACTCCAACAATTAATGTTTTAGTGGCTCCTGCCCCAACAAAAGCTAACACTATTTCTAAAGTTGAAATTGGTGCTGCTAAGATTTCATAAATCGTTCCATTAAATTTAGGAAAAAATATTCCAAACGAAGTATTTGTGATTGATTGAGTTAATAATGTTAGCATTAAAAGACCTGGCACAATATAGGAACCATAACTAATGCCATCTATTTTTTCTACATATCCACCAATGACTGAGCCAAATACAATAAAATAAAGAGAGGTAGATAAAACTGGTGAAAGCAATGATTGCATCAATGTTCTTTTAAATCTATCCATTTCATGAAGGTAGATTGCTTTAAAGGCTGAATAATTAAATCTCATTATTCTCCTTTACTAAACTAACAAATATTTTCTCTAAAGTACTTTGTTCAGTTTTTAAATCTTTTAATTTTAATCCTGCATCTTTTATATCTTGTAATAAATTTGTAATACCAGTTTGTTCTGCTTGAACATTGTAGGTGTAATCAATCGACATTTTATTTTTACCTAAAACTAATTTATATTTATCTAAACTATCTGGGATTTTAGAAATTTCTTCTTGAAGATCTACAGTTAGTTTTTTATGTCCCATTTTCTTTAATAATTCTTTTGTGTCTTCAACAACAATTATTTCACCTTGGTTGATAACACCTACTCTATCAGCGATAGCTTCTGCTTCTTCAATATAATGAGTGGTTAAGATAATAGTAACTCCTGTTGCTCTTAATTCTTCAACAATTTTCCACATATCTTGTCTTAACTCAACATCTACTCCAGCGGTAGGCTCGTCTAAAAATAAAATTGAGGGCTCATGAGATAAAGCTTTAGCAATTAAAACTCTTCGTTTCATTCCGCCTGATAATTGTCTTAATCTTTGATCTTTTTTATCCCATAGACTTAGTTGTTTTAAAATTTTTTCTATATGCTGTGGGTCTGGGTTTTTTCCATACAGACCTCTTGAATAAGATACATTGTTAAATACTGTTTCAAATTGTTCTAAGGTTAATTCTTGAGGAACTAAACCAATTCTTGATCTTGTTTCTCTATAGTCATCAATAATATCAAAGTCATCAACTGTAACTTTTCCAGAAGATGGTTTTACAATGCCACAGATTATACTAATTAAAGTAGTTTTGCCGGCACCATTCGGTCCAAGCATTGCAAAAATTTCACCTTTTTTGATATTTAGATTAACGCTTTTAAGCGCATTAAATCCATTTTTATAAACTTTAGATAAATTATTAATGCTTATTTGGTTTTCAGACATTGTAGATGGTAAACATATAAGCTTTATCAAGCATATTGCAATATGATCATTTGCTTTATGCAGAGGCTGTATTAAAATGTAAACTATGAAAAATAGATTAACAGCTAAAGATTTTGATCAAAGAATTTTAGAACTTTATGATCATTATGCGCATGGAAAAATTACTAAAAGAGAGTTTTTAAAAAATATTGGAAAATATACAGCAGCTGGAGTAACAGCTTTATCAATATTTAACAGTTTGGCTCCAAATTATGCATTAGCAGAACAAGTAAATTTTAATGATCCTGATATCAAAGCAAATTACATAACTTATAAAAGTGAAAACGGTAATGGAGATATAAATGGATATTATGTTAAACCATCTAAAGTTACTGAAAAAACTGCAGCGGTTTTAGTAGTTCATGAAAATAGAGGATTAAATCCTTATATCAAAGATGTTGCTCGACGAGTTGCAAAAGCAGGTTTTATTGCATTAGCCCCTGATGGTTTGAGTAGCCTTGGTGGATATCCTGGCAATGATGCAGACGGTAAAACGATGCAAAGGAAAATTGATCGTACAAAACTTTTAAATGATTTTTTTAATGGATTTGAGTTTTTATATAACCATCAAGATACAACTAAAAAAATTGGAGCTGTAGGTTTTTGTTATGGTGGTGGGGTGTGTAATGCATTAGCAGTTGCTTATCCTGAGATGTCTGCTTCTGTGCCTTTTTATGGAAGCCAAGCTAAAGCAGAAGATGTTCCAAGAATTCAATCACCTCTTCTTCTTCATTACGCTGAATTAGATGATCGAATTAACAAAGGTTGGCCCGAATATGAAGCAGCGTTAAAAGCAAATAGTAAAAATTATACTGCACATATCTATAAAGATTGTAATCATGGCTTTCACAACGATTCAACACCAAGATATGATGAAAAAAATGCAAACTTAGCTTGGGACAGAACTATTAGTTTTTTTAAAGATAATTTGGTATAATTAATCATGAAAAAAATATTAGCTATAATCACAATCCTTTTTGCATCAATCTCATTATCTTCTGCAAAAGAAACAACGTTTAAAAAAGAATTATTCGATAAAGCTTTATCTGATGGAAAAGTTGTAGTTGTTAGTTCGTGGATTAAATATTGTACGTCTTGCGCAAGTCAAATGAAAGTTCTTGATAAAGCAAAAAATGATTTTGATAATATTGAATATTTTAAATTTGATGTAACAAATAAAGAAATTGCTGAATTTTTTAACATTCAATATCAAACAACGCTCTTAATATTTAAAGATAATAAAGAAGTTTATCGAAGTATTGGTGAAACTACCAAAGAACTTATTTATGATGCTTTAAAATCTTCAATTTAAATCAATTTTTTTTTAATCTCAAAATTATTGCAGGAAGAAAAGTTGCTACAACAAAAGATAAAAATAATAAAGATTGAGTTATAAAAGGTGAAAATACCTCTTTAGACATCAAGCCCCCAACTAATAAACTTTTTGAAAAATCTGGAAATGGAAATAAAAGAAAACCACCAACTAATCCAATAATAATCGCAACATAAGCAGTTCTTTCGTTAACATCTTTATTATAAAAACTATAAAAAACTGTGTAAACAAAAGCACAACAAAATAAGTCAGCCAATAAGAATAAATACAAAATATCAAAACCTTTTGATGCGATAAAGAATGAAACTAAGGATATTATAATAATGAAATATTTTGAAAGTTTTAAATAATCAGTTTTCTTACTTAGATTAAACGTAGCTTTTCCATCGACAACAAAAAGACTTGAAATTGCATTAACCAGAGTGTCCACCGTTGATATGGTTAGCGCTAGTCCAAGTGTAATTATTAGCAGTGATAAGGTTTGTGTTTGTTCTTTTAATAATAAAGTAAAAAAACCTAAGTCAGCTCTTTGACTAGGATCAATAGAAAAAGATACCATTCCAGTAAATCCCATAAAAAAGACTATTGGAATAATTATAAAAAAAGAAATTATTAAACTTTGTTTAAGAGTTTTATAATTTTTTGCAGCATAAACTCTTTGCCAATTTCCTTGATGAAATAAATTAGTAGCTGCTACTGCAATAAAAAAAGTTAATCCCGCTGTATAACTTGGAATATAAGAACTACTTAATAATTGTGGATTTTTCTGTTTAATATATTCAAATGAAAAAGCATCTCCCGTGTAAGATATAATATAAGAGATTGAAATTAGTAAAAGAATACCAATAACGATCATTTGAATATTATCTGTGAAAATAGATGCTCTTAATCCTCCATACAACGTATAAGTAAGTGTTGCTAACAAAACTATTAATGCAGTTACCCATAATTCTGTACCAGATATATAATTTATCAATACCGCAACTGCAGTCACTTCAGCACATAAAAATATGAACATATAAAATATGGTCATGAATAAAATTAGTTTAAATAAACTCTTTCCAAATTTTTTTCTCATAAATTCGATCAATGATGATCCTTTTGGAAATTCTGTTCTAATTTTTTTTCCTAAATAAATTAAAAAAATCATTGGAAAAGCTGTACCTAGTGCATATCCAATCACAGCACCTATTCCACCCCATGTAGCAGCAGCTGCAGGGCCAAACAAAACCCATGCTCCCAACGCAGACGCAACTAGACTTGTTGTTAATGAAAACAATCCTATGTTTCTATTAGCTGTAAGATAATTGTTTATACCTTTAAATTTATTTGAATGATAAAGGCCTAACACTGTAAATATTAAGCTTATAACGATTACTAATGATAACGATGTTGATTGACTTATTAAGTATGTTTTATCCATTGTTCTCCCTTTCTGAATTACCGGACAGGTTCTTAGGGTTTAATCTCAGTCTGTTAAGACACCCCTTTAATTAAATATATATTTAATTTAGATTTTTTAAACTAATAAATTGAGATATATTAATAATTATGAATTACAAAGCATCCCCTAAAAGATATTCCAGCATGAAGTACAGAAGATGTGGAAAGAGTGGAGTTGATTTACCTTTAATAAGCCTTGGTCTTTGGCATAATTTTGGTGGAAGACAACTTAATTCTGAAGCAAAGAAAATGTTATTTTATTCTTTTGATTCAGGAATTACTCATTTCGATTTAGCAAACAACTACGGCCCTCCCGCTGGAAGTGCTGAAGCTAATTTTGGAAAAATTTTAAGTAAAGAATTTAAAAGATATAGAGATGAATTAATTATTTCATCAAAAGCAGGCTATGATATGTGGGAAGGACCTTATGGAGAATGGGGTTCTAAAAAATATATCATTGCTAGTTGTGATCAGAGTTTAAAAAGAATGGGACTAGATTATGTGGATATATTTTATTCTCATAGATTTGATCCAAATACACCATTAGAAGAAACAGCTGATGCATTAGAGCTAATTTATAAATCAGGTAAAGCTTTATATATTGGTATTTCTTCTTATTCTTCAAAGAAAACTGTTGAGA
>JAFJTK010000072.1 GCA_017880265.1 Candidatus Pelagibacter sp.
ATCTATTTCTTCAATTCTATTGACAAGATTTATAATTTGTTTTTTTAGATCTTTAATTTCTTTTTGTTGTGAGTACAGCTCACTACTCAATTGTGAAATCTCCTGCTGAAGGAATGTAATTTGTTCTTCTAATTTTTTATCTAAATTTTCCATGATAATTAAGGAATTAACCAATTATCTTTATTATTTTCTAGATCAAATTTAGCTCTACGATGTCCTTTGGCAGCTAAATAAAGCCATTCAATAGATTTTATTTTACACTGAATAACAGTAAAGTTTTTATAACCTTCTTCACTTTGCTCTTTTGTATAATCAAAGTTATCAAGTTCTGGTTTTAATCCTGAAGTTGGAATGTCACTTTCTGTTCCTGGTCCATTATCAACTAAGTAACATTTTCTAGATATATGTTGAGTTTTAGACCAAGACTCTTTTGTAACTTCATTTTCATGATTAACAGTGCATTCTACTTTTAGTCTAACTTGGATCTTTTCTTCTTTATCATAAAATAACATCGCGGCATTTTTATTAGCTTTTAATTTAGCAATTTTATCTGACCTGATATCACTATGGTATTGAACTAAATTATTAGCCTCATCCGCTTTTCTAAGAACTACTATTCGGCCATCAAAATCAGATTGGTTCCCACATATGAATACTGGTATTCTAAAAGGTGAGCCTCTATCTTTAACTGCATTAGTTAACATTGACCAAATTTTCTTTTTGATCTCAGTAAAGTCCTCGTAATAAGGAACAATATCAGTCACAGATTATTTTTTCTTTTTTAATAGAGCAATCAAGCTTGAGCTATCCCAACGGTTACCACCCATTTCTTGAACTTTTGCATAGTAGCCATCAATAAGTTCTGTAATTGGAACTGGTGAGCCATTTTTTTTAGCTTCTTTAATTACAATTCCAAGATCTTTTCTCATCCAGTCTACCGCAAAACCATAATCAAATACATCATCAGTCATCGTTCTGTATCTATTTTCCATTTGCCAAGATTGAGCAGCACCTTTTGATATAGTCTCCATTACAATATCCATATCTAATCCAGCATTAATTCCAAAGTTAATAGCCTCTGACAAACCTTGTACAGCTCCAGCTATACACATTTGGTTCATCATTTTAGTTAATTGTCCACTTCCTGATTTACCGATTAATTTTACTTTACGACTGTAGCAATCAATAACTGGCTCTGCTTTTTTAAAGACATCTTCATCACCACCAACCATTACAGTTAGTATTCCACCTTCAGCACCTGCTTGACCACCTGAAATAGGTGCATCTAAAAAATCAAAACCTTTATCTTTTGCAGCTTTATATAGTTCTCTTGAAATTTCAGCTGATACAGTTGAGTTATCAATATAAACACAGCCTTCTTTAGCTGTTTTAAATAATCCATTTTCTCCAAGTGATACTTCTCTTAAATTGTCGTCATTACCTACACAGGTAAAAATAAAGTCAGCACCCTCAGCAGCTTTTGCAGGTGTATCTGCTTTTGAACCTTTGTACTCAGTAATCCACTTGTCAGCTTTAGCAGCTGTTCTGTTATAAACAGTTACATTGTGACCAGCTTTTGATATATAACCTGCCATTGGATAACCCATGACACCAAGACCTATGAAAGCAACATTAAAAGACATAATTTTTATTTCCTATGTTTAACAGTTTGAAGTTTAAAGTAATTCTATTTGGATTTATTTTTACATTTTTTTCTAGTTTTGGACAGAGTTATTTTTTAGGTCTTTTTAACTCTAGTATTAGAGAAGCTCTATCTATCACCCATGGACAATTTGGCTCAATTTATGCATCAGCAACTTTATGCAGTAGTCTTTTATTAATTTGGGTGGGTAAGAAAATAGATGATGTAAATATTTTTAAATTCGCTTTTTTTGTAATCATTCTTTTATCATTTGCTTGTTTTTTCTTTTCAAGAATAACTTCAGTTTTTTTATTATTTATTGCAATTTTTTTAATGAGATTTTCAGGACAAGGAATGATGTCTCATACGGCATCAACAACTATCTCTAGGTATTTTACTAAAACCAGAGGAAGGGCTTTAAGCATAAGTTGGTTCGGACTTTCTTCAGCAGAATTTATTATGCCTGTTCTAATGGTTTATCTATTAACCTTTATTGATTGGCAAAATCTTTGGCTTATTTTTTCAATTTCAGTTTTAATCATTCTTCCTATTGCATCATTTTTATTAATCAAAAATTTAAATTTAGACTCAAGAGAAGCTAATGATGAAAATATTAAAGAAGTTGAAATTAAACAATGGAAGAGACGTGAAGTTATAAAGGATTATAGATTTTATATCATAAGTTTTAACATGTTAGCGATGCCATGGATTTTCACTGGCTTTGCTGTTTTTCAGTCTTTTGTTCAAACTTCAAAAGGATGGGGACCTTATGTTATTGCCCAATCATTTATGTCTTATTCAGTGCTATCAGTGCTCACTTTATTTTTATCAGGTTTTTTAATTGATAAATTCACAAGTAGAAAATTATTAATCTATATGAATATTCCACTTTTATTATCTGTAATAGTTCTGTTTTTCTTTGATACTCCAATTACAGCATTTATATTTTTAGGGTTAGTGGGAATATCTAATGGTTTTGCCAATATACTAGGTTCATCTACTTGGGCAGAACTGTATGGAGTTAAATATCTTGGATCTATTAAAGCCTTAACAACAGCGTTAATGGTATTTGCAACTGCATTTGGAACTGCTTTATTTGGATATTTAATAGATATAGGTTTTACTGTTGGAGATATTGCTGTTGTATCAGGCATATATATATTCATTTCTTTAATCCTTCTTTTCTTAGTAAGAAAAAAACTTAATCCAGTAATAATTTAGAAAATCCTTGCATTTTTAAGGTTCGAGGTATAAATAATCGCCCATGGCAAGAGTCACAGTAGAAGATTGTATCGATAAAGTAGAGAGCCCTTATGAATTAGTACTTGTTGCTAAGGAAAGAGCCACTCAATTAAATTCTGGAATTGAGCCAACTTTAGATAGAGACAACGATAAAAATACAGTTATTTCATTAAGAGAAATTGCAGAAGAAAAAATCAAAGTATCAGATTTAACTGAAAGTGCAGTTTACAAGCTTAGAAAACATGTTGAGCAAGTAGATGATGGTTCTGAAGATGATGAAGAAATAGGTGATGATTTTGAAAACATGTACAAAGGTGAAATTTCAAAAAGTGGTACACCAATTTTGCCGTCTAAGAGAGCAAGAAAAACTCCTGAAAAAATTCAAGTATCTCAAGAAGATTTAGCAGAATTATCAGAAACAGCTAAACCAGATGTTGACGTGTCAGCTGGTGAAGAAACGATGAATGAACAAGGTGAAGTTTCTTTAGATGAAGTATCAGAACAAGAAAATCAAGAAGCAGAAGCAATTACAGAAGATACAGAAGCTTCAAACTCATAACAAAATAATATAAAGTTAAACCATGAATAGGAAAGTGTCAGTTGCTCCTATGATGGATTGCACAGATCGTCATGAGCGTTACTTTTTAAGATTAATTTCAAAAAATACACTTTTATATACTGAGATGGTTGTTGATGAAGCAATCAATAGAGGAGATAAAAAAAGATTATTAGAATTTAATATCAACGAAAAACCTGTTGCCCTTCAATTAGGTGGATCTTCTCCAAAGCTTTTAGCTGAAGCTTCAAAAATTGGTGAAGATTTTGGTTATGATGAAATAAATTTAAATTTAGGTTGTCCTAGTCGAAAAGTTGAAAAAAGTAAGTTTGGAGCTTGCTTAATGAAAGAGCCAAATTTGGTTGCTGATTGTTTAAGTAAAATGCAAGCCTCAACTAATTTACCAGTAACGATAAAAACTAGAATTGGATATGACAATGTTGAGGATTATGAAAATTTTTATAATTTTATTACAGCTTTAAAGTCAACAGGAGTTAAAACTTTTATTATTCATGCAAGAAAAGCAATGTTAGGAAAATTTACCCCTAAACAAAATTTAAATATTCCTCCTTTAAAATATGATTATGTTTATAAATTAAAAGAGGACTTTCCCAATGAAGAGATAATTATAAATGGCGGCATAACAGCTGTAGACCAAATCAAACCACATCTTCAAAAAACAGATGGTGTAATGATTGGTAGAGCAGCATACCATACACCTTATATGTTGGCAGATATTGAGAAAGAAATTTTTGGTAATGAAGAAGTTCCAAGTAGACAAGACGTTATTGAACAATTAATTCCATATGTGAAAGATGAAATCAAAAAAGGTACAAGATTAAATCAAATTATGAGACATACTATTGGCTTGTTTCACGGTCAAACAGGGGCAAGTTACTGGAAAAGATATTTAAGTGAAAATATGTGTGTTAGAGATGCTGATGTTAAGAAAATTGATCACATCATGGATAAGATTAAGTACAATAATATTGATACAAGTGTAGGGCAATCTGCTTAATTCAATTCTAGCAAACGAATATAGTTATTTTATTTTATTAATGGCTTTAACGGCTGTGCCTGTTGGTTTTGTTGCTGGTTTATTTGGTATTGGTGGTGGTTTAATTACAGTTCCATTTCTTTATTATATTTTTGGATCTCTAGGAATTGATCAACAATATATAATGCATTTAGCAGTTGGAACCTCATTTGCAATAATAATTCCAACATCAGTAGTTTCAGTTTTAACCCATCATAAATTTAACGCGGTGGATTTTAAAGTAGTTAAAAGCTATGGTATTTTTGTAGTTGTAGGAGTTGTTTTAGGAACAATATTTGCTGCAACTTTTAAAACAAAATCTCTAGTACTTTTCTTTTCAATCGTAATATTCCTTTTAGGAATTTATTTACTTTTGATTAAAGAAAAAGAACAAAATGTAATATCTGAAATGAAAATATATTTAAAAATAATACTTGGTTCGATTGTTGGATTTATTTCAGCTATAACTGGTATTGGCGGTGCTGTAATGAATGTACCAATTCTTAAGTTTTTTGGTTATTCAATTAATAAAGCAATTGGTAGTGCAGCAGCAATTGGTTTTTTAATTGCATTGTTTGGAGCTACAGGTTTTTTTATTTCAGGAAGTTATTTAAAAACAAATTTACCTTTTAGTATTGGATTTTTAAATGTACCAGCCTTTTTAATCTTTATTCCTATTACGACTTTTATGGCAAGGATTGGAGCAAGAACAGTTCATAAAATTGATAAAAATAAAATTAGCAAACTCCTTGCTATTTTTTTACTAATCGTAGCAATTAAATTTTTCTATGAATATATAAAATTATAAAAATGCCATTTAAATTACATAAGAAATTTTTAAAATCATCACATCATTTATTAGATTTAAAACTATGTACAGTAAGACTTAATGATAATTCCAAATTTCCATGGATCATGTTAATTCCAAAGAGAAAAAATATTAATGACATAACCGATCTTAATTCTAAAGATCAGATGCTTCTTATGAGAGAAATAGTTTTTTCAAGTGAAGTAATGAAGAAATTATTTAAAACTTCAAAACTCAATGTTGAAAAAGTTGGCAATATAGTTCCTCAATTACATATTCATATTATTGCTAGATACAAAAAAGATAATTCTTGGCCTTTGTCAGTTTGGGTTGTTAAAGGTAAACTGTATTCGGCTAAAGCTTTAAAAGAAGTTGTAAATAAAATTAGGATAGCTTTTAAATAGAAAGAGGTGACTTCAGTCTCCCTCCATCACCTCACTTAAATAATTATCTGATTCTCAGTTAATAACTAAGCACGTTTTAATTGAATCTTTGAGTTATTGTATAACTTTATTCTTGGATTTTTATTTCACAGAATTTAGAGGCAAACTCAGTATCTTTATAAATATCTTCTGGTTTTTGCTTGAATACAGCATCTAATTCTTCATCAGAAAACTTCATGCTTAATTTATCAACAGTGCATTGGCAGTAGGACTTAGCCTTATCTGCACCCAAATACTGTTTAGAGTTTTGATAACACCCAATATACAATTGTTGTTTATTTTGCTCACTTAAAGCGTAGCTTTTTATGGGTAGTAATAAAAATAGAGCTAAAATCAGCCTAAATTTTCTGATCATATTCACCAACTTTTCCAGTTTTTTGAAGCAAATCATCAATAAAATCAAAGATTTTCTTCTTTCGATCATCAGAGGTTGGGCTTTCTGTTACAATTACTAATGAAGGCTTATTCGAAGAAGCTCTAATTAGTCCCCATGAGCCATCTTCAAAAGAAAATCTTACTCCATTAACTGTTAGAACTTCTGTAATTACCTGTTCATCAATTAGTGTTTTGTTATTTTTTATTTCTTCAACTTGGTTAACTAATTCTTCAACTACTTGATATTTTTCTTCATCTTTACAGAAGGGAGCCATTGTAGGTGTTTGATAAGTATTTGGTAGATCATTAATGATTTCACTCATCTTTTTATTTTGATTATCTAATAGATGACATACGTGAATAGCTGAATTAATTCCATCATCGTAACCGTATCCTAAAGGTTGATTGAAAAAGAAATGTCCACTTTTCTCAAACCCTGCTAATGCTTTTTCAGTATTAACTTTTCTTTTAATATGAGAATGTCCTGTCTTCCAATAAATAGTTTCACAATTGTTTTCTAATAAAACCTTATCTTTTGAATATAATCCTGTTGATTTTACATCTACAATAAATTTAGAATTTTTATGTTTTGTAGATAAGTTTCTTGCAATTAATAAACCAATTTTATCAGAAAATATTTCATTACCCTCATTATCAATTACACCAACTCTATCTCCATCACCATCAAAACCAAACCCAATATCTGCATTATTATCTTTAACAGCCTTTGCTATTGCATGTAGCATTTCAAGATCTTCAGGATTTGGATTATATTTTGGAAAAGTCCAATCTAAATTACAATCAAGTTCAATTACTTCGCACCCTATACCTCTCAATATGTCAGGAGCAAATATACCCGCTGTACCATTGCCACAGGCAACAACTGCTTTTAATTTTTTGTTAATTTTATTACCATTGATTAAATCATCTTTATAAACTTGTTGAAAATTTTCTATTTGTTTCTCATTCCCATCACCATTAGAGAATTTTTCATTTAAAGTGATTTCTTTTAACTCTTTCATCTCCTCTGGGGCATGAGTTAAACCTTTTTTGATACCCATTTTTACACCAGTCCATCCATTTTCGTTATGGCTCGCAGTAACCATTGCAACAGCATCAGCATCTAAATCAAATTGTGCAAAATAAACCATTGGAGATAAAGAAAGACCTACATCTTCAATATAACATCCTGTTGAGATCAAACCTTTTTTAAGAGCACTTTTTATTTCTTCACTGTAAGATCTATAATCGTGTCCAACGATTACTCTTGGGTTCTCTTTTTGAGTATGTTTTTTTATTTGAGTTCCAAGACCTTTGCCAAGATTCGTTATTCCTTCCTTGCTTATGTCCTTTTCATACAACCAGCGAGCGTCATATTCTCTAAAACCGTATGGATCTATTTTTATATTTTGATTCATCTGTTGATTACTTAACCTTTTTTAAATTTTTTTATTGAAATATATTTTGTCGCGTTCTATAGATGTTCTGTTGATTAATTGTTTATATAGTATATTAACACTAAGCGCATACAACATATAGTTGTTTTCGTCGTAATAACAAAATATAATAAAAATTATGAATAAGATTCTATCACAAGCCTTAAAGAAAGCTGTCTCTGAATATAGCCCAGATGTTAAAGAAGTATCTAAAGGAAACAGACCTGATCTTTTTTCTTTAAGTACTGAAACTGAACTTTTTCAAAATGA
>JAFJTK010000027.1 GCA_017880265.1 Candidatus Pelagibacter sp.
TTTGAAAAATATCCATTGAAAGACTTAGATGTTTAGCAATTGCATCCATTACTGGAACAATCATCCAAGCAGTAGCATTTAATATTATTGCCTTCATAAAAGAAGGATACTACCTAATAGAAATATTTTAAAGCAATGAATACGGTAATTGGAACAGTAATAAAAGACATAACTGTTGAAACTACAATCATACTAGCAATACTATCGACAACTTTTTTAGAAGAATATAGAGATCCAACTAAATAAGTTAAAACAGCACTTGGCATTGAGCACTGTATCAATAATACACCTGCAGCAAATCCAGATAAATTAAAAGTTTTTATAATGGCAAAACCAATAATTGGACCAATAATTACTCTAGCAATTGAAGATATCAATGCAGACTTAAATGAAAATACTTTAAATCTAGTAAGTGCTATACCTAAAGACATTAAAATTAAAAAGATAGCTGCATAAGTCAACATCATTGTTGTATTAATTAAAAAAACAGGCACCTCAATTTCATAATATAGAAATAAAACAGATATTATAATTGCATAAAAAGGTGGACTTTTAAAAAGTAAATTAAAATCTAATTTCTTACTCGCAAGAAAAACTCCTAAAGTAAAATGAAATAAAATTACCAAAGATGAAATGGTTGCAGCTATTCCAAGACCTTGAGTACCATAAGCAAATAAACAAAGTGGAAGGCCCATGTTACCTGTATTAGGTAAAATAAAAGGAGGAAGTTCGGTAACTATATCTTTATTTAAAAATTTAAGAAATATAATACCAGTAATTGCAAACCCTAATATAGCTATTAAAGAGTACCAAAAATATTCTGCAAAAATATTAAAAGATATGCCAGTTGTTGTAACTGCATAAAAAACCATTGCAGGACTACCAATATTAGCAGCAAAGTTAGCAATAAATGTTGTATCTAATTTTGGATTTTTTTTACCTAAATAATATCCAATTCCTATAATAAAAAAAACTGGAAATAAAACTTCAAAAAGTTTTAAGTAAATATCCATTAATTGTACAATCTGATTAACACAGGTGTTTTAAGAATATTTTTGTTTTTCTTAAATATAGATAAGCAGTTATTACAATTAAGTTCAGAAGTTTTATGAGTTATTATTACAATTGTAGCTTTATTATCTTTTTTATTAGGGGTTTGAATTAGTCTTTTTACAGATATCTTGTATTTAGCTAATCGATTAGTAATTTGAGATAAAACACCTGGTTTATCTTTAACTTCAAATCTCAGATATAAGGAATTAACATAATTATTTACATTATAAGGTTTTAAAGATTTTAATTTATCAACGGAAACACCTAATGGTTTTTTTATATTACCTCTTAAAATAGACAATAAATCAGACAACAATGCAGAAGATGTAGGACCAGGACCAGCTCCCTCTCCTTGTAAAATACTTTCACCAACTGGTTTTCCTTCAAGAATAACTGCATTCATAACACCGGCCACATTACCAATATAAGAATTCTTACTAACAAGGCATGGATGTACCGTTTCAAACAAATGACCATTTTTTAATTCAGATATTCCGAGAAGTTTAATTCTTAAATCTAATTGGTTTGCAATTTTAATATCCTTAAGATCGATCTTTTCAATTCCTTCCATTAAACATTTATATTTAGAAATTTTGCTATTAAATGCTAGTGAAGATAAAATTCTAACTTTTGCAAAGGCATCAAAACCATTTAAATCTAGTTTTGGATTTCCAGGTTCCGCATAACCAAGTTTTTGAGCTTTTGTCAAAACATCAGAAAAACTTTGATTAGAATTTTCCATCTCTGATAAAATATAATTAGAAGTGCCATTTAAAATTCCATATACTTTCGAAATCTTGTTAGTAGCTAAACCTTCTTTGATAGACCTTAATATTGGAATTCCACCTGCAACAGAAGCTTCAAATTCAAGATTAACATTATTGAGTTCAGCAATATTAGCCAGTTCATTTCCATGTTTAGAGATAAGAGCTTTATTTGGAGTTATTACATGAATTTTCTTTTTTAATGCAGTTTCAACAACTTTTTTTGAAATCCCATCAGATAAACCTATTGCTTCAAACAAAATATCAATGTTTGT
>JAFJTK010000071.1 GCA_017880265.1 Candidatus Pelagibacter sp.
TTTTTTAACTTGCGATATGATGCTTAATCCACATCTTTCTGCAGCCTTATATGCCTCATCTGTAGTTAAGTCTCTACCAACTTTACCCTTAATTAACTCTCCATTAGAATTTATTGATACTTGTCCTGATACATAAAGTAAATTTCCTACTATTTTAGTTGCAACATAATTACCAACAGGAGCTTTAGCTTCAGGTAACTCTATTTTTAGTTCTTTAATTTTATCTTCAAAATTCATTATTTCCCTTTTTTCTTTTTTTTTGATTTCTTATTTTTATCGTATTCTTTTCTTTTCTCAATAAGGATTAAAGCTTCTTCCATAGTTAGGTCTGTTGGATCTTTTTCTTCAGGAATTGTTGCGTTTAAAGACTTATATTTAATATATGGCCCATATTGACCTTTCATGACTCTTACAGGTTTTTTATCCTCTGGATGTTCTCCTAAATCTTTGATTATAGATGAAGACATTCTTCCTGGTTTTGCTTCTGCTATTAAAGTAATTGCTCTATTAAGACCAATTGAAAATATTTCCTCGATATTTTCTATTCTTGCAGACTTGTTTTCACATTTTAGATATGGACCAAATCTTCCAGTATTTAGAGTAATTTCTTTTTGATTTTCTGGGTTTAATCCTAAAGACTTAGGTAAAGAACATAAAAATTGAGCTTTTTCTAAATCAATACTTTCTAACTCTAAGCCTTTTGGTATTGAAACATTTTTTAAAAGTTCGTTTACATCAGCTTTAAGTTTTTTTGATTTCTTTTTTTTCTTTGTGATTTTTTCTTCAGTTTTTTCTTCAGGAATTTTTTCATATTGAAGATAGGGACCAAATCTCCCATTTTTTAAAAATATATCATTTCCATTTTCGTGCTTACCTATGAATTTTGGTTCTGCTAATTGAGATTGTGCTGCTGCTTTTGCTTTAGATAAGGGTCTTGTAAATTTACATTCAGGGTAATTTGAACAACCAATAAAGGCACCACCTCTAAAACTATTTTTTAAACTAAGTGAACCTGTATCACATAATTGACATTTTCTAACAACTTTACCATCTTTATCTTTGTCAAAAATTAATGTTCCTAGACTTTCATTTAATAAATCTAAAACTTCTCTAGTTCTTTTTTCTTTTACTTCTGAAACGTTATTATTAAAATCTTTCCAAAACATTTCTAAAACTTTTATCCAACTTTCTTTTCCAGTCGTTATCTCATCTAATTGGTCCTCTAATCCAGCTGTAAAATTATAATCGACATATTTAGAAAATAGTTTTTCTAAAAAAGCAGATATTAATTTTCCACGATCTGTAGGAAAAAATCTTTTGTTAAGTATTTCTGCATACCCACGGTTTGCAATTGTAGATATGATACTTGCATAAGTTGAAGGTCTGCCTATACCAAGTTCTTCTAATTTTTTTACTAAGCTTGCTTCAGAATATCTTGGAGGAGGTTGAGTAAAATGTTGTTCGTCAATAAGGGACTCAATATTAATTGGTCCTTTTGACATTTCAGGCAAGATAGCTTCATCCTCATCCTTGCTTGGACTTGGGAATACTTTCAAGAAACCATCAAATTTTAATACAGATCCGCTAGATTTACATATTGTTCCACCATCTTCTGTAGTTATTGTTATTGTGTTTCTGTCAAATTTTGCAGTCTCCATTTGAGATGATAAAGCTCGACCCCAAATTAAATTGTATAATTTTTGTTGATCTGTACTCAAATATTTTTTAACAGTATCTGGTGATCTACTTATATCTGTTGGCCTTATAGCTTCATGAGCTTCTTGAGCATTCTTTGCTTTCTTTCCTGAATAATTTAGAGGTTTTTCAGGTAAATATTCATTTCCATATTGATTTTTAATAAAATCTCGAAAATCTGAAACTGCATCAGCTGAGAGGTTCGTCCCATCAGTTCTCATATAGGTAATTAATCCTATTGTTTCTCCATCTATTTCAATACCTTGATATAATCTTTGAGCAATTTGCATTGTTCTAGAAGCTCCAAACCCCAATCTACTTGAAGCAACCTGTTGCAAAGTTGATGTTGTAAATGGACCAGATG
>JAFJTK010000026.1 GCA_017880265.1 Candidatus Pelagibacter sp.
CCAGCAAGTGCACCTGTTATAGTTTTAAGTGCTTTTTTGACAGAAGATCCACCTAAAGTTAAGTTAACACCTTCTGGTGTATCCATTCCCTCTAAGCTTGAACCTTTCATTACTGCAAGTGAAGCTACTTCATCCGCATAACCTTGTGAAAAAGTAATTGTTTTTTGTCTTTCAGCTGTAATTGACATTCCAGCCATAATCGCATCAAACTTTCTCATTAACAAAGCTGGAATCATTCCATCCCAGTCTTGCTCAACGATAGTACACTCAGCTTTCATGATTGCACAAAGTTCTTGAGCTAATTCCACCTCAAAACCAATAAGATTGCCAGAAGCATCTTTAGAGTTCCATGGAGGATAAGCGCCTTCAGTTCCAATTTTTATTGTGTCAGCGTAAACATTTCCGATGACTAATAAAGAAGCAAGAACTGTTAAAATAGTTTTTTTGAATATATTCATTATTTTCTCCTTTAAATTGGAGCAATTATTTCACAAATTTAATAATTAAAAAAGAAAAATTAATGATTTATTGACGATGAAAAATTCCAAGAACAATCAAAACTAGGGATATAAACTCTTGATAATTTAGTGTTACCAAAGTGATGGTTAAATACATTTAACCAACTATCAACTTGTTTAGGTTTTTTATCTTGGCTTCCAACCTGAGCAGTAATTACCCCTTTAGGTTTTAAAATTCTAATCATTGCATCCATGTTTTTTGCAGCAAGATCTATACAAAATTGGTCATCATTAAGATCAACAAAAATATGATCATAGGTATCGTCTTCTACTGACTTGATACTTTCAAAAGCATCGCCCCAAACACACTTTACAGAATTTTTTTCAGTAGCTTTTTTTCCAATATCCCCAAGATGTTTATTGCACACATCTACAACCTCTGGATCAAGTTCAAACCAATCTACAAAATTAAAATCTTTAGAGATACATTCTCTTGCAACACCTCCGTCTCCACCACCAATTATAGCTGCTCTTTCATTATTTTTATTTAAATTTAAGCCGGCACCTACAAAAGTAGAGCTATATAAATGCTCATCAGTTGAAGCTACTTGTATTTCACCATCAATAAATAATGATTTTCCAAATTGCTCTAATTCTAAAATTTCAATGTGTTGACCAACTTTTGATTTAAAATCTTCAAGAACATCATTAACGACATAAGATTTTTGTAAACCTGGAGAGCTATAAATGTCATGATATAAAGATTTTGTATCTCTATTAAATTCTTTTTTAACTATTCTTTTATGTTTAAATTCTTTTTTGATTATATCAATTGCAATTGATGGATTTACTTTTCCACATGTAAAAAAATCAAAACTAATTATTCCTTTTTCAGGAAAAGTATGAAAGCTAATATGGCTTTCAGCTAATAGAGCCAATATTGTGAAACCTTGTGGTTCAAATTTATACTTTGAAATATTTAAAATTGTTACTTTTGCAGCTTTAGCAATGTCATGAATTACTTTTTCGTATAAAGAAGGATCGTATTCTTTAGTAGTTCCTATAATGTCTAGAGTTATATGTTCTCCAACTTTAGTCATTAACTATCCTTTCTTATAATTCTTTGCTTTCAGTAAAACCTTTTTCATTTCTTTTAAAGAAAGAATTTTAGGCTTTCCCAATTTTAGGCTCGTTATATACTGAAGTGATATATTTTCAACCTCTTCAGCTAATTCAAAAGCTTTAGGTAAATTTTCCTCAAATGCAATTTGGCCGTGATTACTAATTAAACAAGCATTTCTACCTTTTAGAGCTTTTAAAATATTTTTAGATAATTCTCTTGTTCCAAAGGTTGCATATTTTGCACATTTGATGTCATGACCACCAGCCATTGCAACCATATAATGAAAAGAAGGGATCCCTTTATTATGAGTAGATACGGCAGTTGCATTTGTTGAATGAGCGTGAACAATCGCTTTAGCTTGTTTTTTGTTTTTATAAATATCTTGATGAAATTTCCATTCTGATGATGGAATACCTTTTTTTTTATTAAACTTTCCGTCTAATGAAACAAAGACAATATCTTTATTTTTT
>JAFJTK010000099.1 GCA_017880265.1 Candidatus Pelagibacter sp.
CCTGAAGATATTTTAAAAAAATATGGTGCTGACATTTTAAGAATCTGGGTAGCTTCCTCTAACTATGCAGAGGATTTAAGAATTGATCACTCAATTCTAGATCAGCATGCTGACTCTTATAGAAAAATTAGAAATACTTTTAGATATTTACTTGGAAACCTTAATGATAATTTTGAAGATATTGATTTAGAAAAAATAAATATATCTGAACTACCTGAATTAGAACAATTTATGCTTCATAAAGTCTATTCTTTGAATGGAAATTTTAAAAATTATTTTAACAATTATGATTTTCATAACTTATATAAAGAGTTGTTAAATTTTTGCACTGTAGATTTATCGGCATTTTATTTTGATATTCGAAAAGACTCTTTATATTGTGATTCTAAAGATTCTAAAAAAAGACAATCTACAATAATTTTATTAAATGTTATTCTTAAATCGTTATTAAGATGGTTTGCCCCAATTCTTTCTTTTACAACTGAGGAAATATATAGATTGATAATGAATGACAACAAAAGTGTTCATTTAACGAAATTTTTAAAGTTTCCAAAAACTTTTAAAAATGAAAATTTAAATCAAAAATGGTTAGAACTTATTAAAATTAGAAATGTCTGTAATATTAGTATTGAGGAAAAAAGAGCAAGTAAAGAAATTGGATCAAGTTTAGAGGCAAGTTTAAAAATCAATTTAGATAAAAAGCTTAATGAAATTTCAAAAGATGTAGATTTCTCAGAACTTTGTATTACGTCAAGTGCAGAAGTTTCATATTTAGACAACTCTGAGACAAAAGTTCAAACTACCAAGGCAGAAGGTTCAAAATGTCAAGTATGTTGGAAAATTACTAAGAATGCATGTTCAAGAAAAACTTGCCCACAACAAACTGAATGACATTTAAATTTTTAAGCAAAAATTTTTACATTAGTTTTTCAATAGTAGCTTTAATCTATTTTTTAGATAGGTTGTCTAAAATATACGTTATTCAATTAGATAAAAATAATCTTGGATCAGATATCTTTAATTCAACTTATTTAAATATTGTATTGATTTGGAATAAAGGGATTGCGTTTGGTTTACTTTCATTCAATGAGTCTTATTTATACAATATTATAAGTTTAATAATTGCGATAATTATTATCGTATTAATTATCATGTCTTTAAAAAACCAAGGTTTTAAAAGATACTCGCTATTAATGATTGTTGGCGGAGCATTAGGGAATTTACACGATAGAATTTTTTTTAATGCCGTGCCTGACTTTATAGATTTTCATATTGGAAATTTTCATTGGTTTATTTTTAATGTATCAGATATATTTATTACATTAGGTGTAATTAGCATGATTGTTTTAGAGCTATTTGATAATAAAAATGAAAAAATTTAACAATGATAAAAAATATTAAGTCTTCACTTTTAATAATTTTTAGCACCATTCTCATTTCAAGTTGTGGCTCAGTTCAGAAAGCATTTGACCCACAAAACAAAAATACATCTGAAGAATTTTTAGTTGAAAAAAAATCTCCTCTTTCAATTCCCCCAAGTTTTGAAGAATTGCCAGTGCCATCAAATGAAAAAGTTAATAAAGAAAATCAAATTAATAATATTGAGTCATTGATTACCGAAGAAAGCAATAATGAAAAATTAGAAACTGTTGAGTCAGATAAAGATTTTGAACAGTCGATACTTGATAAAATCAAAAATAATTAATGTTAACTCAAAATATAAGTTTTAAAAACTTCTTAACAAAAAATAGAAACATACTTGTAAAAAAAAAATTAAATTTAATTTTAAAAGAAAAAAATCAAGTAATTAATTCACTCTCCAAATCTTATAAAGATAGCTTTAGTAAAAAAAATATAAATCATTTTAATAAAAAATTTGACTATCGAATTATTGGAATGGGAGGATCTACTCTTGGAGCACAAGCAATTTATGATTTTTTAAAAAAAAAAATTAAAAAAAAATATATATTTGTTGATAATTTAAATGCTTTTAAAAATAATAAAGCAAAAAAAAACCTTAATAATTTAATTATATCTAAATCAGGAAATA
>JAFJTK010000025.1 GCA_017880265.1 Candidatus Pelagibacter sp.
TAGATATTCCTATCCTAGGTATTTGTTTTGGTCATCAAATACTCTCAAAACTGAATGGTGGCAGAGTTAAACAATCAAAACATCGAGAATTTGGGTTAGCAAATATATATAAAAAAAATGAAAGTCTTTTAACTAAAAATTTTTTTAATAAACAAAAATCCAAAAAAGTTTGGATGAGTCATGCTGATCAGGTATCAAAACTTCCAAAAAACTTTAGGGTAATAGCATCAAGCACTAATTCAAAGTTTGCAATCGTTGAAAATAAATTAAAAAGATTTTATGGAATACAATTTCATCCAGAAGTAACACATACTGAAAATGGTAAAAAACTTATTAGTAATTTTATTTTTTTAATTTGTAAAATTAGACGTAATTGGTCTTCAAAGGATCAAAAAATTCAACTTATCAAAGAAGTTAAAGATCAAGTTGGATCAGAAAAAGTTATTTGTGCTTTATCAGGAGGTGTTGATAGTAGTGTAGTAGCTCAATTACTTAATAAAGCGATTGGTAAAAAATTATATTGTATTTTTGTTAATACGGGTCTTTTGAGAAAAAATGAAGAAGTACAAGTTGTGCAGACTTTCAAGAAAAGATTAAAAATGAATTTAATTTATGTAAATGCAGAGAAAGAATTTTTAAAAAAACTACATAACGTCTCTGATCCTGAAAAAAAGAGAAAAATTATTGGTAATCTTTTTATAAAAATATTTGAACGATATGCAAAAAAAATAAAAAATGTTAAATTTTTAGCACAAGGAACTCTCTATCCTGATTTAATAGAAAGCAAATCAGTAACAGGAAGTCAAACATCAAAAATAAAGTCACATCATAATGTTGGGGGACTTCCAAAAAAGATGAAACTTAAACTTGTTGAACCTTTAAAGTTTCTTTTTAAAGATGAAGTTAGAAAGTTAGGTTTAGAATTAAATTTAAGCAAAGATATTATTTCAAGACATCCTTTTCCAGGACCAGGCTTAGCAATTAGAATGCCAGGCTTGATTACTAATGATAAGATAAAAATTCTTAAAGAGGCTGATTATTATTTCATTCAAGCTTTAAAAGACCACGGTCTTTATCATAAGATTTGGCAAGCTTATGCAGCATTACTACCAGTAAAAACTGTAGGTGTTATGGGAGATAATCGAACTTATGAGTATTTATGTTTATTGAGAGCTATTACTTCTGAGGATGGAATGACAGCTGATTTTTATGAGTTTAAAAAGTCTTTTATGGAAACAATTTCCAATCAAATAGTGAATAGTATTAGAGGTATAAATAGAGTTGTTTATGATATTACTTCAAAACCACCTAGTACTATTGAATTAGAGTAGTTTTAAACTATAAATTAATCATATGAAATATTTACACACGATGATCAGAGTTAAAGATATTGACGAGTCTTTAAAATTTTTTTGTGATGGATTAGGTTTAAAAGAAACAAGACGAATGGAAAACGAAAAGGGAAGATTCACCCTCGTATTTCTTGCTGCTCCAAATGATGAAAAAGCAGAAATTGAATTAACATATAACTGGGATGGAGATGAACTTGGTGAAGGTTCGAGAAATTTTGGCCATCTTGCTTACAGAGTTGATAATATTTATGAAACTTGTCAAAGATTAATGGATATGGGTTATACCATTAATAGACCACCAAGAGATGGTCATATGGCATTTGTTAGATCTCCAGACAAAATTTCAATTGAAATCCTTCAAGAAGGAAATCTAGAACCTAAAGAACCTTGGGCTTCGATGGAAAATACCGGCTCTTGGTAAGTCGATGAAAAAGAAAATTTTAGATATAATTAAAAAAAAAAATAAATCAAAGATTGTTAGTTTAACTGCTTATTCAAAAAACGTTGCTTCAATCTTAGATAACTTTTGCGATATAATTCTTGTAGGAGATTCACTTGGTTCAGTTTTATACAATTATAAATCTACTAGAGAGGTAAGCCTAAAGACAATGATTGACCATTCTAGAAGTGTGAGAATGGGAATTAAAAAAAGTTTAATGGTTGTTGATATGCCTCATAACACTTACAGAAACTCAA
>JAFJTK010000070.1 GCA_017880265.1 Candidatus Pelagibacter sp.
TTTTTTGTCATTATTTTTGCAGCTTTCATTTCATTTAAATTTTGTTTCTTTTCATTATGTCGTCTAATTTGACCATCTGTTATGATGCCAATAGTTTTATTCTGTTTATTTTGAACAATTAAAACTCCTAGTTTTTTATTACTCAATATTTTAATAGCGCTCTTCATATTTAGGTTTTCTTTTACAAAAGGAATTTTGTTTCCTGTTAGCATTATGTCTTCAACAGTTTTTAGTTGAGCCCCAAGATTACCAGCAGGATGTATTTTTTTAAAATCAAATTTACCAAATTTTTTATATTGCATGGCTGATATTGCTAGTGCATCTCCCAAAGCTAGTTGTGCAGTAGTGCTTGAAGTTGGCACAATTCCACCAGACTCTTTTACCTCAGGAATTACAAGTTTAATATCTGAGGCTTTGTATAAAATAGAGTCTCTTTTTGACATAATTCCTATTAGAGTAATTTTATTCCTATTTGCATACTGAATTATATTTTTTAGTTCACTTGTTTTACCAGAGTAGCTTATTAAAATTAAAATATCTTTTTTAGAAATACTTCCTAAATCACCATGAGAGGAGTCACTTGCAGATAAATTGAAAGATGGGGTGCCAACAGAAGATAAAGTTGCTGATATTTTAGCAGCTATTAACCCACTTTTTCCTACACCACACAAAATTACTTTAGATTTACATTTTGCAATTTCAACTACAGCTTTATTAAATGAATTATCAATTTTCTTTTTTAATTTTTGTAATGCTTGTATTTCAAGATCAATTACTTTTTTTGCTAATGGTATAAATTTTTTAGTCATTAGTGGGACCAGATATCATCTTTAAATAATGCTAAATCTAAGTTAACTCTAGTTTGTAAAAATTTTAAGCAATCCTTATATAGATCAATTCTATTTTCTCTTTCTAATATTTTATTAAGTTCTTCATGAATTTTATGCAAATACAACACATCATTGGCACAATATTTCAATTGAGCTGGAGATAATTCGCCTCCAAAATCTGAACTTTGAAATTGTTTGCTGATATCAATATTAATAAATTCTTTTATTAATGTCTTTAGTGAATGACTATCAGAGTAAGATCTTGCTAATTTTGAAGCAATTTTGGTATCAAGAATATTATTAGTGTCTGTTTTTAAATAGTATTTAATATGAGCCATATCTGCTCTTCCATAATGAAATATCTTTGTGGTATTTTTATCTGCAAGTAATTTTGTTAAGTTTGGAGCATCGTAATTTTTTCTATCAAATTGAATTATATGTGCATCAGAATTTCCAGAAGAAATTTGAATTAAGCAAAGAGGATCTCTTCTAACATTCAGACCCATAAATTCACCATCAACCGCTATTAGATTGCCTAAATCTAAATCATCTGGTAAATCATTTTTGTGAAGTTGAATATTATTACTCATTTCTAAACATATATAATGGAATTTAAATGAAAGCAAAAAATTGTCTTATTTTTGGTGGTAGTGGACAAATCGGTCGAAACTTAATTAGAAAGCTAACAAAAAATAACTATAGGGTCACTGTAGTTACAAGAAATATTCACCAAAAGAGCTACATAATAAAAACACAGGCAAATGCTGGGTATATTGATGTAGTTGAAGCCAATATTTTTGATGAGGATAAAATTAGAAATCTTTTTAAAAAAGCAGATATTTGCATAAATTTGATTGGAATATTATTTGAAAAAAAAAGAGGCAATACTTTTAAAAATATTCACTCAGTTTTGCCTTCATTGTTATCAAAACTTTGCAAAGAATATAATCTTAAGCATTTTATTCATTTATCAGCTTTAGGAATAAATGATGCAGTAGACTCTGATTACGCAAAAAGTAAACTAGAGGGCGAAACTAATGTATTAAAAAATTTTCCGCTAGCTACAATCTTAAGACCATCAGTAGTGTATTCTGTAGACGATAATTTTACTACTAACTTTATGACCTTGTTAAATAGATTGCCAGTTTTCCCGATTTATTATGAAGGTAAGACAAAATTTTCACCAATTCATTGTTCTGATTTAACAGATACTATTTATCATGTAATCTCTAAAAATATTTATTCAAAAATAATTGAATGTACTGGTCCAGAAATTATAACTTTCAAAGAGCTTTTAGAAAAATTACAGATATTAATTGGTAAAAAAAGAATTTTATTACCTTTTCCACTACCCATCGC
This sequence comes from Candidatus Pelagibacter sp., assembly GCA_017880265.1. Next base: position 2,190 of record JAFJTK010000070.1, read on the forward strand.
TGAGTTGACAGCAAGATTTTTTGAAATGTTGCCAACACCATTACTAACAAGAGACCAATTAAGATTGTTAAAATATGACAATGTTTCATCTGGGAAATATAAAACTAATTCAGATATAGGAGTTCCTAGTGTTAGGTTCTTTGATCAGGAAGTAAAAAAGTATTGTTATATGTGGAGAGAGGGTGGACAATTTTCTACTGAAAAATATTTAGCAAATAAAGAGTTATAGATATTATTAATTATTCTTAAGCTGATTTTATTTTTTTCTCAATAAATTCTGGAACTTCTTCTTTGTCTGTAACTTCCTCTTTTTTACCTTTAGGTTGATAAGCATACAAAAGATGTAGCTTACAATAAGAAAAGTCTTTTAATGAAGATCTTCCACAAAAATAAAATGATTTTTCGTCAGGATGTCCAATTGGCCATTTACATGAACTTTCGTCCAATTCTTCTAATTGTTTAGGGTTTTCTGGCTCAAAGTCTTTTTCAATAATTAAAGATTTAAATTTACTTTTTCTTCCTCTTTTGCTTTTTATATTTTTTTCTTCCAAAGAGTTTTCGAAATTTTGATTTGAGGTTGCTGCTCTTGTTTTAATTTTTGCTGAAAGATTTAATCTATGAGCCTTACCAATTACTGCGTTTCTGCTAATACCGCCAATAATCTCAGCTATTTGGCTTGCAGTGTTCCCTTTGCCCCAAAGTTCTTTTAGTTTATTTACTTTTTCCTCGTTCCAGCTCATATCAATATATTGTATTATAGTTTATAAAAATAACAATATACTGATACATTGAGAAATTAAACAAGCAAAATCTCAGAGTTATTAACAAAAGTAAGTTAAAATTGGTTTAAAGGTATTTTCAATCATAACTTGTATCTAATAATTAAAATTTATAAAAACTGATTAAAATTATGAGCTATCTGGCAAAAAATTATAATAGAAAAAAAATTTCATTTAAGTATGGAAAGGGAAGCTTTTTATATGCAACTAATGGAAAAAAATATTTAGACTTTGTTCAAGGCATAGCTGTGAATTCTTTAGGACACGCACATCCTAAATTAGTAAATGCTGTAAATAAACAATCAAAAAAACTTTGGCATGTTTCAAATGCATTTCAAATTCCTGAAGGAGAAGTTTTAGCAAAAAAATTAGCAAAAAAAACTTTTGCAGACTATGTAATGTTTCAAAACAGTGGTGCGGAAGCAACTGAAGGTGCAATAAAAGCTGCAAGAAGATACTTTTATTCAATCGGAAAACCAAAAAAAAATAGAATTTTATGCGTTAAAAATAGTTTTCATGGGAGAACACTAGCAGCAATATATGCAAGTGGTTCAAAAAAAATGACTGAAGGTTTTGGACCAAAAGTAACTGGTTTTGATCATTTTGATTTTGGTAATCATCAATCTTTAAAAAATAAAATTACCAAAAATACAGCAGCCATAATGATTGAAACTATTATGGGTGAGGGAGGTATTAAGGTAATTCCAGATTGGTGTTTAAGAGAGCTTAGAAAAATTTGTGATAGAAAAAATATTTTATTAATATTAGATGAGGTACAATGTGGAATTGGACGATCAGGTGATTTCTTTGCTTTTGAAAAATCAAAGGTGAAACCTGATATTGTTCCAATTGCAAAAGGTATTGGAGGTGGATTTCCAATTGGAGCAGTTTTAATGAATAAAAAAGTTGCTTCTGGTATGACAGCTGGAACTCATGGGTCTACTTTTGGGGGTAATCCATTGGCAATGACCGTTGGTAATACAGTGATGGATATAATTTCAAATAAGAAGTTTTTGAAAAATGTGAAAAGTATTTCAAAATATTTTTTATCTAGTCTTAAAGAAATACAAAATAAATATCCTAATATTATTAAAGAAATAAGAGGTAGAGGCTTATTAATTGGAATACAGCTTAAAACAGATCAAACAAAATTTATAAAGAAACTTATGGATAATAATTTATTAACAATAAGAGCAGCAGAAAATGTTGTTAGAGTTTTACCACCACTTAATGTAAAAAAGAGTGAAATTAACTTGGCGCTTAAAATAATAAAAAAAGTTTGTTCAGAATTGAATTAAAATGAAACATTTTATAAACTTGAAAGATATACCAGCCAAAGATCTTAGAAAAATTATTGTTGACGCTAAAAAAAGAAAAAATCTTAGAAAAAATTTAAGCACCTTAGAGGTTGATAAAGGGTCTCCACTAAAAGGTAAAATGCTTATCCAAATGTTTGAAAAAGCAAGTTCTAGAACAAGAATAAGCTTTTATTTGGCAATTAAGCAGCTTGGAGGAGGAACTTTAACTCTAAGATCTAATGAATTGCATCTTGGGCAAGGTGGTGAAAGCATATCTGATACAGCTAAAATACTATCAACTTATGGTGATGGATTTATGTTAAGAACAGATAGTGATAAAAAAATTGAAGATTTTAAAAAATATTTATCTATCCCAATAATTAATGGTTTAAGTCCATCTTCACATCCAACTCAAGTTTTATCTGATGTTTTTACTGTTGAAGAAATAAAGAAAAAACCAATTTCAAAATTAAATATTTGCTGGATAGGGGACTCTAATAATGTTCTAGATAGTTTAATTGCAGCATCTGTAAAATTTTCATTTAAACTTAGTATAGGATGTCCAAAAAATTTTGAACCAGGTAAAGAAGTTAGATCTTGGGTTAAGAATAATAATAAAAAAATATTTATTCATAATGATCCTAAAAAAGCTGTTATGGGGGCTGATGTTATTTTTTCTGATAAAGTCATATCTCTAAATGATAAAGGAAATAAAAAGAAAAAAATTGAGCAATTTAAAAAATTTAAAATAGATAAAAAATTAATGAGTTATGCAAATAAAGATTGTATTTTTCTACACTGTTTACCTCGAGGATCTGAAGTAAGTGATGAAGTCTTTTTAGGAAAAAAATCTCACGTTTGGCAACAAGCTCTTAATCGAGTACATGTACAAAAAAGTATTTTATTATATTGTTTTGGAAACTTAAGGTAGTGGTACAGGATTATCTGAATTTTGATTTAAATATTTTATAACTGAGGCTCTATCTTTTTCTTTTCTTAATCCGGCGAATGCCATTTTTGTTCCCTTAATCCACTTAGCAGGTTTTGTTAAGTAACCATTTAATTCTTCAAAAGTCCATTCTTTCTCAAATGAAGCTAAAGCTTTAGAATACTTATAATCTGTAACGGCTCCTGTTTTTCTTCCAACTACATTATATAAAGCTGGACCAATATTATTTTTTCCACCCTTAACAATTGAGTGACATGCAGCACATTTTTTAAAAACTTTTTCGCCTAAAGCAATATCTCCCATTGCCATTAATGCGGCTATATCAATTTTTTCTTCTTCAGCTTGTTCTGTTGTTGATGATACCGTAGTAGCCTGTTCAATCTCTACAGCATACCCAGGAGTTTTTGGCTTTTCCACATGAAATATTACATTTGATAATTTACCTATTCCAATAACCAAAAGTGCAACCATTAATACTGCAGCTACTATTTTATTAATTTCAAAAGAATCCATTTTTCTAAATTTTATTTTTGAACATATATCACGATAAATTAAAAAATTACTAAAATTTAATGTATAAATTTGCCTCTATTACTATTTAATAGGTATAATATTTAATTAAATTATTAATGAAAACCTTAACGATTATACCATCACGATTGTCTGCTACTAGGCTACCTGGCAAACCTTTATTAAAAATAAACAATTTATCAATTATATCGCATGTATTTAAAAGAGCGCAGGAGGCAAATATTGGTGATGTTATCGTTGCAGCAGAGGATCAAGAAATAGTAGACGATGTAATTAAAAATGGAGGAAGAGCCATTTTAACTGGAAAAAATCACAAAACTGGAACAGATAGAATTTACGAAGCTTTTAAAAAATTAGAACTAAAAGATGTAGATTTGATAATGAATTTACAAGGTGACGAGCCAGCAATTAATATTGAGGATATTGTAAGTTTAAATAAAAAAATGGTTAGTAATCAATCTAAAATGGGTACTCTTGCTGCCAAAATCAAAGACCTTAAAGATCTAGATAATGAAAATATTGTAAAAGTTGTAACTAAGGAAAATTTAAATAAGGATCAGTTTTCGAAGGCAAATAATTTTTTAAGAAGATCATTAGAGGTAGAAAATATCTACCATCATATCGGCATTTATTGCTATTCAACTGAAACATTAAAAAAATTTGTAGAATTAAATCAATCAAAAAATGAAATTGAGAATAGACTAGAACAGTTGAGAGCATTAGATAATAATATTGAAATAAATGTTGCACTTTCAAATTCTTCTCCGATAGGAGTTGACACAGAAGAAGATTATCTAGCCTTAAAAAAAATTATGGAATATAAACTTTAATGGCAAAAATTTATTTTCAGGGTACTTTTGGAGCATACTCACATTTAGCTGCATTAGCAGTTGATCCAGATGCAGAAATAATCCCATGCAAAACATTTGATGATTGTTTTAATAAAGCAGGCCTTGAACCAGATTGTAAAATAATTATTCCTGAGTCTAATAGGATTACTGGAAATATAGGTATTGAATATTTAATTTTTAAACACAGACTTAATATATATAAAGAACATTTTCAAAAAATAGAGCATAATTTGCTAGGTCAGCCTGGTGCAAAGCTTAGTGATATAAAAGAAGTATATTCTCATGCACAAGGCTTGTCTCAATGTTCTAAATTTATAAAAGAAAATAACATAGCTGAACACATCAGAGCAGATACTGCTGGTTCTGCAGAGATGATTTCAAAAACAAAAGATATTAAGCAATCTGCTATAGCTTCTTCTTTAAGTGCCAAAATTTATGGATTAGACATTGTGAAAAAAAATATCGAAAATGAAAGTGGCAATTTAACAAGATTTTTAGTAATGGGTAAAAATATTTCTCAACCTGAATTTGGTAATAATAAATATATCACTTCTTTTTTATTTAAGCTTAAAAGCAAGCCAGCAGCTCTTTATCAATCTTTAGGTGGATTTGCTATTAATGGTGTGAACTTAACTAAATTACAAAGTTATCCTGAAAAAAATACTTTCGATTCATTCTTTTTTTTATGTGATCTGGATGGTCATATTGAAGACCCAAAAGTCCAAAAATCTTTAGAGGAGTTAGGCCTTCATTGTGAGGATTTTCACGTCTTAGGTGTTTTTGAGGCTGATAAGTTAAGAGAGAAAAAAAATTAATCTTTTCTTGTAGAATAGAAAATATAACTGCTATAATAGTTTTGGAGGCTAGAGGTGGATGCTGCTTGAACCCGACCAGATCCTAACGGAAGCAGTCGTAGAGACAGTTATTCAGGTTCTAGTCTCCTTAAAATAAA
>JAFJTK010000067.1 GCA_017880265.1 Candidatus Pelagibacter sp.
TTACTGGAAAGTGAAAAATAAAGTTTATGGCTAAAATAAATTTACAAAAAATTAAAAAATCATATGGGAGCAATACAGTAATCCATAATTTAAGTGCTGATATTGCAGATGGTGAATTAATTGTGATAGTTGGACCTTCTGGCTGTGGAAAATCAACTTTGCTAAGAATGGTTGCTGGTCTAGAGGAAATTAATAGTGGTGAAATCATAATCAATGACAAAAAAATGAATGATTTAGAGCCTATGGAAAGAAATATTGCAATGGTATTTCAAAATTATGCTCTTTATCCGCATATGACTGTTTTTGAAAATATGTCGTATGGTTTAAAAATTCAAAAAACTCCAAAAGATGAGATTATTTCAAGAGTAAATGAAGCTGCTGAAATTTTAGAATTGAGCGAATTGTTAGAGAGAAAACCAAACCAACTATCAGGTGGTCAAAGACAAAGAGTAGCAATGGGTAGAGCAATCGTCAGAAAACCCGAAGTTTTTTTATTTGATGAACCATTATCAAATCTTGATGCTAAATTGAGAGTTCAAATGAGGTTAGAAATTAAAAAACTTCAAAGAAAATTAAATGTGACTTCTTTATATGTTACACACGACCAAGTGGAAGCAATGACACTCGCAGATAAGATGATAGTAATGAACGAGGGAAATGTTGAGCACATAGGAACACCACTTGATGTTTATCAACAACCCAAAACATTGTTTACGGCACAATTTATTGGAAGTCCTGCTATGAACATTTTAGATGGAAGTACAGATGGAAGTGAAATTAAAATTGGAAATTTTAAAACTTCATCACCATTTTCTTATATTGGTGATATTTACTTTGGTATTAGACCTGAGCATTTAACAATAGATAAAGAGGGACCCATTAAAGCAGTTGTAGAATTTATTGAACTCATTGGCTCAAACACACTAATTCATTGTAGGTTACAGGCAACTAATGAGGTAATTGTTGTGAGTGCACCTGGAATAATAGAAGAAGATTTATCTCGAAAAGAAATAGGTTTAAATTTTGATCAATCTAAAATTCATTTATTTGATCAAAAAAATAATATGAGGATCAATTAAAATTGATTTTATCAAAACCGAATTACATTAAAATATATGGTCACCGTGGAGCTAGAGGTGATATGCCAGAAAATACCTTATCTGGATTTAATTATATTTTTGAAAACGATATATTAGCATTTGAAACAGATGTGTTAATTTCTAAAGATAAAATTCCTGTCATCACTCATGATTTTTTTTTAAACCCAGATTTTACAAAGGATAATAATGGCAACTGGATTAAAAGAGATAATATAAAAATTTATGATTTAGATTATGATGAGTTAGCCAAATATGACGTTGGAGAATTAAATAAATCAACACGATACGGCAAAAGATTTAAAGATCAAAAAACTATTAACAATCAAAAAATAATTAAACTTAAAGAATTATTAGATTTGATTGAAATTTTTCCAAAGGAAGATTTTTTTATAAATTTAGAGATAAAATCATCACCGCTAGAGGAAGGTTTAACACCTAGTCCTCAAGAAATGGTAAATTATGTGAAGAAAGAAATTTTAAAATCTAAATATTTTGATAAATTTTTAATTTCATCTTTTGATTGGAGAATTTTATCTGAATGTAAAAAACAATTACCTAACACGTTAAGAGGTTACCTCACATTTCAACAAGATTTAGGTTCTTCCAAAAAAACAATTTATCCGGGTTCTCCATGGATGGATACAAAAGAGCAATTTAATATGTTTGAATTACCCAAATTGATTAACAAATTAGAAGGCCATGTTTGGTGCGCATTTCATAGAGATATAACAAAACAAAATGTGGCTATGGCCCATGATCTTGGAATGGGCGTAAATGTTTGGACCGTCAATAGTGAAAGCGACATGATTAAAATGATTAATTATGGTGTAGATGGAATTATAACAGATTTTCCAAATAGACTTAAAAAAGTATGTGAAACTAATAATGTAAAGTGGTTTTAATATTTCGATGAATTAAATTAGTTTCAACTGTCTATTTTTGAAAAGGCACAAATTTTATTTCCATCAAGATCTCGAACATAACAATAATAATCACCTGACCTTATTCCTGGAGCTCCTTCATCTTTCGCTCCTAGTTTTATTGCAGTATTATAAAAACTATTCACTATATCTTTAGAGTTCACCAAAAAAGATATTTGGGTTCCATTGCCAAAAGTTGCTTTTTCTTTGTTAACAGGATTAGTTATATAAAATTCAATTTCATCAGGCTTTTCGTTTAATCCATAGCCTGCATACTTTTCATTTGTTACCATTCTTTGTAGCTCAATTGTAGCTAGTAAGGTGTCATAGAATTTAATTGCCTTATCAAGATTGTTAGTACCAACCATTACAAAACCAATCACAAACTACTTCCAGCCTGTAACTGTTTTAACTTCAAGATATTCTTCAAGCCCCCACACACCACCTTCACGACCATTCCCAGATTGTCTATATCCTCCAAAGGGAGTTCCAGCATCTGCTGGTTGACCGTTTATATATACGCAGCCCGATCTTAATTTTTGTGCTACTCGATGAGCTTTTGCTTTATCTTCAGTTTGTAAATAATTTCCTAAACCATAAGATGTATCATTAACAATATTTATTGCTTCTTCTTCTGTATCAAATGGAATGATTGATAAAACTGGACCAAAGATTTCTTCTTTAGCTATTCTCATTTCATTTGTAACATCTGTAAATATTGTTGGTTTAATAAAATAACCTTTATTCAAACCATTGGGTAATTCTGGTCCACCTGCAGCTAATGTTGCACCCTCTGAAATTCCACTTTCAATTAAACTGATAATTTTATCATATTGAGTTTTTGAAATTACAGGTCCAATGTGATCTCCTTTTTTTGAAGCTTGATCCACTTGAATTTTATTTGCCTCATCCACTGCATCGCTTACTGCTCTTTCATAAATAGATTTTTCAACCAACATTCTTGTTGGAGCATCACAAGATTGACCAGAATTACTCATTACATTTCGAATACCATCTCTTACTGCATTTTTATAACTGTCAGCAAAAACAATATTTCCACCTTTACCACCCAGTTCAAGACAAACTCTTTTGATTGTATCTGCTGCATTTTTTGAAATTAACCTTCCAGCTCTTGTAGAACCTGTAAATGAAACCATATCAATATCAGGATGACTTGATATTTGAGATCCAACTCCAACCCCATCTCCATTAACTAGATTAAATACCCCTTTTGGAAACCCAACTTCATCTATCATTTCTGCAAATAACATCGCTGAAATAGGCGCTATTTCAGAAGGTTTTAAAATCATTGTACAGCCTGTAGCAAATGCAGGCACAACTTTAAGCGCTATCTGATTTATAGGCCAATTCCAAGGAGTGATTAATCCACAAACACCAATAGGCTCATAGTAAATATGATTATTTGATTTTTCATCAAAGTGTTCATCGAATTTAAATTCTTTTAATCTTAAAATAAAATCCTCTAAGTGAGCTTGACCCGATGCTGTTTGAACATCAGTTGCCCAATCCATAGGAGCACCCATCTCTAATGAAATAGCTTCTGCCATTTCTCCAAATCTTTTTTTATAAACTAAGAGTAATTTTTCTAAATAATCTATTCGTTCCTCTTTAGTAGTTTCTTTCCAGCTTTCAAAAGCAGTTTTAGCTGCCTTAACTGCAAGATCGGTATCTTCTTTTGAGCCTAATGAAATAGTTGCAAACGGTTCTTCATTACAAGGATTGATAACCTCACAATCATTTTCTTTATAAGGGTTTACCCATTCACCATTAATATAGAATTTTCTTTTATCTAACATTTTATTTTAACTTATCACAATAATTATATTTCATATCCTTTTTCTTCAGGCTCATTATCTATAAGCTCTTCTGGAAAACCTTCTGCTCTAAAATCTATATTATTAATATCTTCCATTCTTTTAACAATCATTGAAGACCAAGCTCTAGAACCATATTTTTTTTGACCATCTTTAAAAATTTCAACAACTTTAGGAGAAATTTCTAAAGGAGCGCCTAATTTTTTTGCAAGGTCATCAAATAAGCCAGTATCTTTTAAAACTAAATCCATAGTAAAATTTATATTATAAGAACCATTTAATATCACTTGGCTTTCAGTTTCATGGACAAAAGAGTTTCCTGAAGAAACAGCAATTCCTTTATAAGCTTTAGCAAGATCTAAATTTGATTTTTTAGCAACCGTCCAAGCCTCACCTAGAGCAACTAAATGAACAGAAGCTAAATAATTAGTAATAACTTTTAAAACGGTTGCACTACCCAATTCACCTGTGTGTAAAATTTTTCTTCCCATTACTGTTAGGGCAGGTAAAATTTTTTCAAATGCTTTTCTTTCACCACCAACAAATATTGCAATGTTCCCTGTAGCAGCTCTATGACATCCTCCACTGACTGGTCCGTCTAAAGGGATGGCTTTTTTAGCAATTATTTTTTTGCTAATTCTTTTAATCTCAGCTTCATCTGTCGTACTCATTTCTAACCAAATTTTATTTTCAGATAATCCATTAATAACACCATCTTCTGCCTCCATTACCTCAGCACAAATTTTAGGAGAAGGTAAGCAAGTGATAATTAAATCAACTTGTTCAGCTAATTCTTTTGCAGAATTTGCAACTTTTGCTCCTAAATCTTTAAATGACTGAGTAAGATTTTTATCTAAATCTCTAACTGTTAAATCAAAGTTATTTCTCAACAAACTTCCTGCTAATTTACCTCCAACATTGCCCAAGCCAATAAAACCAACCTTCATTAATGTCTCCTTAATTTTGATGAATATTTAGGTGCTGATGTTATATTTGTTTTAAAAATTATGCACTCTGTAAAAATTGAACCAAAATATGCAGAACTTTCAAACCCTAGAGTGGGATTAATTGCATTAGCTACTGATTTTAGAATAGAAAAAGACTTTATAAGTGTCATCAAAGATCAAAACATAGATTTTTTTGTCAATAGAATTCATTGTTACTTTCCTTTGACTAGTGAAAATTTAATTAAGATGTCAGGCACAGTTACTGAGATATCAGAAGATATTTTGCCAAATGAAAAATTAGATTGTGTTGTTTACGGGTGTACCTCAGGAACTATTGCTGCAGGATATGAAAATATTAAAAAGAAAATTAATTTAGCAAAACCAGAGGCTGAAGTTACCACTCCAAGTACAGCAGCAATTAATGCATTAAAAAAAATGAATATTAAAAAAATTGCGATCTTTACTCCGTATTCAAAAGTTTTAAATGATGAAGTCATTGACTATTTTAAAAGTGAAAACTTTGAGGTTTCTTCAAATGCCTACTTTGATATTTTAAGTGATTTAGATATTGGTAAAGTAGATGAAGATTATCTTTATGAAACTTTATCAAAGATGGATCTTGGAGATGCAGATGCTCTCTTTATTTCTTGTACAGCTTTACCAGCCCTTTCCATTATTGATAAACTTGAGAAAAAATTAAACAAAGTAGTTCTTTCAAGTAATCAAGTATTAATTTGGGACACATTGCAATCAATTGGAAAAAAAAATTCAATTGAAGGTTTTGGAAAACTATTTAAGAATTAGATATATGGATTTTACAAAAGAAGAATACCAACGAAGATTAAAAAAAGTTCAAAAGATGATGCAGGAAAAAGGCATCGAGTTATTAATTTCACATGATACGAATAATTTAAATTATTTAACCGGTTATGATGCCTGGTCTTTTTATTATGCTCAATGTGCAATTGTTCATGTAAATGCCGAAGAGCCTTTATGTTTTGTAAGAGCGCAAGACTCAGGAGGAGCCTATATTAAAACATATCTTAAAGATGAAAATATTATAGTTTACGACGAAGGTTATATTCATACTTGGCCAAAACATCCGTATGATTATTTAGTTCAAGTTATAAAAGATAGAAAATGGGATAAACTTTCTGTTGGTGTAGAAATGGATGCCCATTATTACACAGCATTTTGTCATGAAAAAATTAAACAAGGTTTACCAAATGCTAAAATAGTAGATAGCGATAGACTTGTTAACTGGGCAAGATTAGTAAAATCAGATGCTGAAATTGGATATATGAAATCTGCTGCTTTAATTTCTCAAAAAGCAATGAAGACTGCAATGGAAGTTATAAATCCTGGAGTAAGACAATGCGATGCAGTAGGTGAAATTCAAAAAGCATTATTTTATGGAACAGAAGAATTTGGTGGAGAGTACTCAAGTATTGCAACTTTACTTCCAACAGGAAAGGGGACATCAGCTTCACATTTAACAGCTACCCAAGATAAGTTTGTTGAAGGGGAAGCAACCATTGTTGAATTGTCAGGTGTGTATAAAAGATATCATGCACCAATGGCTAGAACGGTCTTACTTGGCAAGCCAGATCAATTAAAAATTGACACTATGAAAAAAACCATTGAAGCATTAGAAACTGGAATTAGTGCAATAAAACCAGGCAATACTGTTGATGATGTGGCACAAGCTTTTTGGAAAATATTAGATAAATACGGTATCGAAAAGAAATCTAGAACCGGATATTCAATTGGAATTGGCTACCCACCTGATTGGGGAGAACATACTCTTAATATATATAAAGGAGACATGACTGTTCTAGAGCCCAATGTTTGTTTTCACATGATTGCTGTGATGCAATTTGGTGATTGGGGTGTTGAGGCATCTGAAGCTATTCGTGTAACTGAAACGGGCAGTGAATTATTTTGCAAAATGAGTAAAGAATTGCACATTAAATAAATTACTTGATTATCAATCTAACAAATGTTTTAAAGTAATATGGCTAACGATCACTTTGTAAGATTCGAAAATGTTGACAAAAGTTATGATGGTAAACAACTTGTTGTTAAAGGTTTAAACTTAGATATCGCTGAAGGTGAATTTGTTACAATGCTTGGACCCTCTGGTTCTGGTAAAACTACATGTTTGATGATGTTAGCTGGATTTGAAACTCCAACTAATGGACAAATTTATTTAGATAACAAAGTCATCTCAGACATTCCTCCTCACAAAAGAGGAATAGGAATGGTATTTCAAAATTATGCTTTGTTTCCTCATATGACTGTTTATGAAAACTTAGCGTTTCCATTAAGAGTTAGAAAAATTCCAAAAGATGAAGCTGATAAAAAAGTTGATAAAGCATTATCAATGGTGTCCCTTCAAGGATTTGAAGCTAGAATGCCAATGCAATTGTCAGGAGGACAACAACAAAGAGTTGCTGTTGCAAGATCATTAGTGTTTGATCCGCAGCTAGTATTGATGGATGAACCCTTAGGAGCTTTAGATAAAAATTTAAGAGAAAGCATGCAATATGAAATTAAACATATTCATGAAAGCATTGGTGTAACTGTTGTCTATGTAACTCATGATCAAACTGAAGCATTAACAATGTCTAATAGAATTGCAGTATTCAATGATGGAAAAGTTCAACAACTTTCAAGCCC
>JAFJTK010000024.1 GCA_017880265.1 Candidatus Pelagibacter sp.
GGGGTATGACAAGAAACAAGTAGATGAAAAATTTAGTGGTATGATTAATGCATTGAGTTATGGAGCCCCACCTCATGGAGGAATAGCCCCTGGTATTGATAGGATAGTAATGTTGTTAGCGAATGAAAAAAATATTAGAGAGGTAACAATGTTCCCAATGAATCAAAATGCACAAGACTTAATGATGAAAGCTCCATCTGACGTAAGCGAGGATCAATTAAAAGAACTTGGTATTGCTATAAAAAATAAGAAATAAAATTATTTTTTACCTTTTAAACTTATTTTAACATCTGAAAGATCTACTAAATTTTTCTTATAATTATTTCTTACAAAACCTTTGCTGGTTATATCTTTTACAATTTTTAATAATTGGTTTTGGTCTTCAGATTGATTTTCTTCATTTGCAGTAGAATCACTTCCACCAATAGAAGGTGTATGAGCTAGATCTTCTCTATTTTGATATGATATTGCTAATTCTCTAAAAATGTAATCTAGTATTGAACTTGCACTTAGTATTCTGTCATTACCATGCACTTTTCCGGATGGCTCAAATTTTGTGCCAACAAATGCACTTATGAATTCATCAAGTGGCACACCATATTGAAGTCCTAATGATACAGCGATTGCAAAATTGTTCATTAAAGCTTTTACTAGCTCTCCTTCTTTGCTTGTATCAATGAAAATTTCTCCTATTTTGCCATCCTCATACTCACCAGTATGTAGATAAACTTTATGATCTCCAATAGTAGCTTTTTGAATGTAACCTTTTCTTCTATCCGGCATTCCAAATCTTTTACCACCTCTTTCAGATGATTTATTGAAGTTCGAAATAATGTTTTCTTTGTTTTCTTTACTATCTTGGTTTACTTCAGCTACGACTTCTACCTTTTTACTTTCAATGACTTTATTATTATTTGGATCAAGACTTTTTGTTTTACGATTATCAAGTTTTACGTCTAGTACCTCGAATTTTCCATCATCTCTTTTTTCAAGATTTTTTAACTCTGTTTCATTTATATCATCCAAGTAATGATTAACTTTAAACGTACATGTGTAGTAAGTCTCAACTAAATATTTTGCCATTTAACTCCAATTTAAATTTTAATTTGAATATTGAATCAATTAATTTATATACAAATTCATATTTTAGTCTAATTTAAATTATACAATTTTTAATTGAATAAATAAAAAAATTTTATGTTGACACTTTTAAAAAAAATTTTCACTTGGTGGAATCAAGATACCTTTGGTACTAGATTAAAAACAATTTTTTTTGGAAAATTAGTTGGTAGTGATGAGCTTGGTAATAAATATTATGAAAGTAAAAATGGAAAGAGATGGGTTATTTATGCAAATACTATTGATGCCTCTAAAATACCAGTGGAATGGTACTCTTGGATGCATTTTACACCTAATAAAATAGAAAAAATGCATGAACTTGAAAAATATGATTGGCAAAAACCTCATCAATCTAATTTAACTGGCACTGAAAAAGCTTATTATCCAAACAAAGATAAAGATGGTATCAAAAAGAAATATTCTAGCTGGAAACAATAAATTTAATTTTTATTTTTTTATTTTAGTTTATTTTTTTTTAATAAATCATTCATTTGCAAAAGATAATACTGAAGGTGTTTTCACAGATTTAAAAATTTTAGATAAAATTAGTTCAAAAAATACCTTGGTAAAATTGAAAAATGGAGAGTTAATTACATTTAAAGATCTCTCTATAAAAAGTTTAAAGTGTAAAAATTCAGAATTTGATGATAATCCTGAGATTACTGCCTACATACAAGTAAAAGACCTAACTGATGAAAATAATAATGAGGTATTCGCATTTAATGGCTGGATGTTTTCATCAAGTCCATCAATTACTCCATTTGATCATCCAGTATATGATGTTTGGCTTGTTAAATGCTATTAGACTATAGTATCTTTATCTAGCCAGCTTACGTTAAAATCAGAATTAATAAATTTTTTATGATTTAAAAGCTTTTTATGTAAAGGA
>JAFJTK010000023.1 GCA_017880265.1 Candidatus Pelagibacter sp.
GAGGCTTGGAATAAAAGAGCAACTGTATTTTATATGGTTGGAGAATTTCAAAAATCTCAAGATGATATAGATAAAGTGTTAGAATTAGAAAATAGACACTTTGGTGCTTTAGCGGGCCAAGGGATGGTTAATATAAAGTTAAAGAATTACGATAAAGCAAAGAGAAGCTATCAAAAAGCTCAAGAAATTTATCCTGCAATGAAATCATCCAAGGTAATGATTGAACAAATTGAAGAGTTAATTAAAAGACAATCAATTTAATTAATTAAACTGTTAAAAAATAATCATTAAATGAAAAAAACTACACCTCCGTCTAAGGCAATGTTGACGCTTGCTAAGTCCTTAAGTTTTAATGCTCAGAACTATATTCCAAAAGGTGGAGTTTCTTTTTCTTTATTTAAGGTAGAAATTTTATCAGGATTAACAGTAGCGCTTGCTTTAGTTCCTGAAGCTATTGCTTTTGCATTTGTTGCAGGTGTTGCTCCTTTATCTGGTTTATATGCAGCATTTATTGTTGGATTAATTACTGCTGTATTTGGTGGAAGACCTGGAATGATATCGGGTGCTACAGGGGCACTTGCTGTGGTGATGGTTTCATTAGTAACAGAACATGGTGCAGAATATTTATTTGCAACTGTTGTTTTAATGGGAATTTTACAATTGTTAGCAGGTATTTTTAAACTTGGAAAATTTATAAGGATGGTACCTGAACCTGTGATGCTAGGTTTTGTTAATGGTCTTGCAATCGTGATAGGTATTTCTCAATTAAGTCAGTTTAAAACTATAAATGATCTTGGACAATCTGTTTGGATTTCAGGAGACATATTACTTTATTCTATACTATTTGTATTACTAACCATGTTTGTAATTTGGTTTTTACCTAAAATTACAAAGGTCGTTCCATCAACTTTAGTTGCAATACTTTTAACAACTGTATTAGTTCTTGCTCTTAAAATTGATATTCCAAGTGTTGGCGATTTAGCAAGTGTTAAAGGAGGCTTGCCTAATTTTTCAATTCCAAATGTTCCTTTAAATTTTGAAACGTTAAAGATTATTTTCCCCTATGCATTTATTTTAGCATCCATTGGATTAATAGAGAGTTTGTTAACTTTAAACTTAGTAGGAGAGATTACTAATAAAAGAGGTGGTGCTAGCCAAGAATGCTTAGCTCAAGGATTTGCAAATTCAGTTACTGGTTTTTTTGGTGGAATGGGTGGTTGTGCCATGATTGGTCAATCAATGATCAATGTTAGATCGGGCGGTAGAACTCGTATAGCTGGTATTGCTGCTGCAGTATTTTTATTAATTTTTATTTTATATACTTCAAACTATATAGAGATGATCCCCATTGCAGCTTTAGTAGGGGTCATGTTTATGGTGGTGATTGGAACTTTTGCTTGGAATTCAATTAAGTTTTTAATGATGGTTCCAAAAAGTGATGCACTAGTTACAGTGCTTGTAACAGTTGTAACGGTGTTAGAAGATTTAGCAGTTGCAGTGATTGTTGGAGTTATTGTATCAGCTTTAGTTTATGCATGGAAAACAGCTTCAAGAATTAGAGCTATTGAGAGACCTTCAAAAACTGATAAGGGCGCTAAAGTGTATGAAATTGAAGGACCTTTATTTTTTAGTTCAGCAAATAGTTTTTTAGAAATTTTTAATCCTGAACAAGATCCAAAATTAGTAATTATTGATTTTGCAAAATCTAGAGTAATTGATCAGTCTGCTCTAAAGGCAATTGAGGATGTGGCTCATAAATACAATAGCTTTGGAAAAAAAATTAAATTAAGACATTTAACTAAAGATTGTCATAAGCTTTTAAGTAAAACAGGTCAGTTGGTTGTTGATAGTGATGACGATCCTGATTACAGTTTAGCAATTGATTATGGGGTTAAATTAAAAATATTTGGTAAATAAAACTCACTAATAATAATGAGTATTCAATACGATGTAATTATAGTTGGAGCAGGCGCTGCTGGCATGATGAGTGCCATTGAAGCTGGA
>JAFJTK010000021.1 GCA_017880265.1 Candidatus Pelagibacter sp.
CAATCACAATATGAATGCCAAGCAAACTGGTAAGCATTTTTTGCAGCCTCATCAAATCTATAATCATTTAAATTTTTTTCAATTTTAGACTTTGCTTCAATTAATTCTGAATAAATCCATTTATTAATATTAACTGATAAATTTGGAACTTTATCAATATCAGAGAAATCACACTCATTTGTTATTAAAAAGTTATTAGCATTCCAAAGTTTATTTAAAAAATTTCTGTATCCTTTAACCCTATCTTCAGAAAGTTTTACATCTGTTCCAGGAGATGCCATTGAAAGAAGAGTAAATCTTAATGCATCAGCACTATATTTCTCAATTAAATCTAATGGATCAATAACATTACCTTTAGATTTTGACATTTTTTGTCCCTTTTCATCTCTTACTAAGGCATGAACATAAATATCTTTGAATGGTTCTTTATTTAAAAATTCGGTTCCAAACATAATCATTCTAGCAACCCAGAAAAATATAATATCAAAGCCAGTTACTAAAACAGAAGTTGGATAAAACTTTTCAACGTAATCTTTATTATCAGGCCAACCTAATGTTGCAAATGGCCAAAGTCCTGATGAGAACCAAGTGTCTAATACATCTGGATCACGAATTAATTCTTCATCTTTACCATAATGCTTTTTAGCTAATTGTTTTGCTTCCTCTTCACTATAAGCCACAAAGATTTTATTATCAGGTCCGTACCAAGCAGGTATCTGATGTCCCCACCAAAGTTGTCTGGATATACACCAAGGCTCTATATTGTTCATCCATTGAAAATAAGTTTTGGACCAATTTTCAGGAAAGAAATTTGTTTTTTTTGAATTAACAACTTCTTTAGCTTTTACCGATAATTTTCCTGCATCCGCAAACCATTGTTCAGTTAAAAATGGCTCAATAATTGAATTAGATCTATCTCCATAAGGAACTTTATTTTTAATGTTTTCTTCCTTAACAAAAAATTCTTTTTCCTTAAGTTCTTTTAAAATCTTCTTTCTTGCTTCAAATCTATCAAGACCAATATAATCTTTAGGTGCATTTTCATTAATTTTGCCAGCTTCAGTAAATATATTGATAATCTCAAGACTATTTCTTTGTCCAACATCATAGTCATTAAAATCATGTGCCGGTGTAATCTTCAGAGCTCCAGTCCCCTGTTCAGGATCCGCATAATCATCTTCTATAATCTTAATCTTTCTTCCAACAATTGGTATTGTAACTGTTTTACCAACAAAAGAAGTGAACCTTTCATCTTTTGGATTAACAGCAATAGCTGTATCTCCTAACATCGTTTCAGGTCTTGTTGTTGCAATGGTAATGAACTCATCCGTTCCATCAATAGGATATTTAATATAATAAATTTTGGAATTTACTTCTCTTTGGTCAACTTCAAGATCAGAAATTGCAGTTTTTAAAACAGTGTCCCAGTTAACTAATTTTTTATCTTTATAAATTAAACCTTTATTATAAAGATCTACAAAAACTTTAATTACTGATTTTGATAGATTTTCATCCATTGTAAAGGCATTACGAGACCAATCACAAGAACATCCTAATTTTTTTAATTGATTGATAATAATGTCTCCATACTGCTCTTTCCATTCCCATACTTTTTCAATAAATTTTTCTCTACCAATTTCATTTTTGTCAATTTTTTCTGATGTAAGTTTTCTCTCCACCAAAGCTTGGGTGGCAATACCAGCATGATCAGTTCCAGGTTGCCACAAAGTTTCATAGTTGTTCATACGGTGATATCGAACTAATAAATCTTGAATTGAATTATTTAGAGCATGACCCATATGAAGGCTACCAGTTACATTTGGTGGTGGAATTACAATTGAAAATTTTTTTGAATTTTCTCTCGGTTTAAAAAGTTCATTCTTTTCCCAATAAGAATAGATCTTATCTTCAACATCAGAATGTATATATTTATCGCTACTCATAGTGAGTAAAGTTTATAATTTAATAATCTAAATTAACAATAATGAATTTAGATCGTTA